>JANOWX010001030.1:0-2377 GCA_031418175.1 Acidobacteriota bacterium
CACGCACGGGCATGATTTCATTCTCCTCTATCTGCTTGGTTCCCTCAGAGGTGACGCGTAGGTCATAGAAACTGCTGTTGGCATTCGCCACGAATTCCAGCTTCGAGCGATATGACCAGCAGGTGGGATCGTCGGCGTAAGCGCCAACCTCTTCGCAATGTTTTTTATTGTCGCCGCCCGTGATCATCGAGAAGACTTCTTTCAGCCCGCCCTTGGTCTCGGCGATCAGCAAATCGCCTTCTTCCGCGATGCCTTCATTGGTGGACTTCCAATGGAACAGCACGCCGTATTTTTCGGCGCCGAGCTTGACCATGCGGCCCGCCGAAAGCACGCCGTGCAAGCCCGTGCGGGTGATCAACTTGCTTTGGGCGTTGAGTTCCCATTCTTCGCCGGTCTTGGTGAAGACGGCGCCGCCCAGCACGGGCACGCAATCTTCACAGTCGGCTTTCGACGGCGCCGTGCGGGTGATGACGAAGTAACGCTCGGCGCCGTTTTGTTGAAAGGGCTTGCTGAAATAGGCGCGGGAATAGAGCGTCTGGATGTTGTTGTAAAAACTAAACCGATTCAATTCTTCCCTGGTGGGCTTCCATTGGGCGCGTTTCTGCTCGGCGTTATAACTGCCATAAACCGCGCGCAAGGCTTTGGCGGAATCGAATTCGCCTTCGAGCGAAACCACCGGTTGCGGGTTCTTATCATCCGGGCCGAAGATCGAACCCGTCAATCCACTATCCTTGGTTTTGGGATCGGAAGCGGGCGCGGGCGCAGTTTCGCGCCCATTCGATGCCTCGCCAAACGAAGAGACCGGGCTTGCATTGCAACCAGCCAACGGCCAGATTGCCAGCAAACATAACGTTGCAAAAGCCAGCTTGTTTTTCATTTTTGCCTCCCGAAGAGATACCTGAAATAGGCTTTGCGGCAGAGCGCCTGCACGCTTGTTACCAATCCAGCGCCTATTAACTCGGTGTGCGGGGGAGAAAGAGGGGACGGTGAGGGATTGACACTCTCTCGCGGCGAACTCAATCAACCTCGATCAGCTTCAACTGACCGGGGCGGAGTATAGCGCCGCGAAATGTGGGACGCAATCGCGCCACCTCAGCCGGTCTTTTTGCGGAAGCGCGCGGCGCTGATCGTAATCATCAGCACGGCCATCACGGTCAGAATCAGGCCTTGCTGCCACAAGTCCTGCAACTCAGCCCCGCGCAAAATGATGCCGCGAAAGATTTGAATCAGATAGGTCGTCGGGATGATCAGGCTGACTGATTGAAAGAAGAGCGGCATGTTTTCAATCGGGAAAATGTAGCCCGATAAAAAGATCGAAGGCATCATCGTACCGAAGGCCATCTGCGTCGCTTCCTGGTAAGTGCGCGCCTTTGTCGAGACCAGCGTGCCGAAGCCGAGCATCGTCAGAATGAAGGGCGTGACCAGCAGCATCAACAGCAACACGTTGCCCTTGATCGGCACGCCGAAGGCCACGCGCATGAAAACAAGCAAGATCGAAATCTCCACGTATGCCACGACGGCATATGGCACGATCTTGCCGACCATCAGGCCGAGCGGTTTGACCGGCGTCATATACAACTGTTCCAGCGTGCCGCGTTCGCGTTCGCGCACGATCGAGATGGCCGTCATCAGCACGGTCATCATCTGCATCAGGACGGCGATCATGCCGGGGATCAAAAAATTGGCCGAGCGTGAATCAGGATTGAAGAGCATTTTGGGACGCGCCTCGACGGGCAAAGTCGTTCGACCAGTGCCGCTCAACGCGCGCTCCAACGATTCGCGCAACGCAATTGCGTTCGACACATTCAAGGCCGCGCCCGCGACCGAGGATTCCGAGCCATCCACCAGCACCAGATAGCTGGCCGTTTCCCCGGCCAGCAGACGCCGCGAATAGTCGGGCGGAATCTTGATCCCGACGCGCGCACGCCCGGCGATGATCTCGCGGTTGAGTTCGTCTTCCGAATTGACGTAGGCGACGATCATGAAGTCGTCTGAGTTGACGAAGCGCTTGAGCAGGCGGCGGCTCTCCTGGGTTTGCGCCGCGTCGTACACGACGGTCGGGATGTCGCGCACGTTGGTGTTGATCGCGTAGCCGATCAGGAACAACTGGATCATCGGCAGCACCACCGTGAAAAACAGCGCTGCCGGATCGCGCAGAATGTGAATGGCTTCCTTGCGCAACACGGGGATCAAACCGCTGAAAGGATTGCCGCGCCGTTCCCGGAATTGCGGTTTGATTGTGTCCGCTGGTTTGTCAGTGGGTGCGACGTACATGGTTTGTTACTTTCCGCAGCTTACGAAAAAAGCCATAAGATGTGGTGCGGGTTCTTTACCCGCACCCGCCGCCCGCACACGAGCCAGGTGCGGGTAAAGAACC
>JANOWX010001031.1:0-7019 GCA_031418175.1 Acidobacteriota bacterium
GGCGGCTCTTGCGGCGGCGGTTGGGCGAGTCAGCCGTCAAGCAATTGGCGCCGCAGCTTAAACCGCTAAGGCTTGACCAGCTTCAAGAGTTGAGCGAGGCCTTATTCGACTTCAACACGCCGGACGAAGTGACGGCGTGGCTGAACAAACAAACACGTTGAGAAATATCGTTGAGTTGAAAAGGAGCGGCGACTGATCGCTCCGCGCCAACAGACCGGGCTAAACTGGGAACGCAATCGAAGCAAACCGCGCGAGCCGTCAGCTTGCGCCAGCGCCGATGCTGCACGTCGGCAGTCTCTTCCACACGCTCTTCCAAAGGAGGCTTGCGTTATGCGATTTCAGCAATCAGTTTTCACTTTGCTATTCACCTGTCTGCTTTGTTGCCCGGCTTTCGCGCAACAGGAAACAGCCACCCTCACAGGCGAAGTCAAAGACGCTTCGGGCGCTGTCGTGCCGGGCGCTTCGCTCACCATCACCAACATTGCGACCGGCGTCGCTCTGAAAAGCGCGACCAACGAGCAGGGCCTCTATACCGTGCCCAGCTTGAAACCCGGCCCTTACACCATCACCGTCGAAAAAGCCGGCTTCAAAAAATCCGTGCGCAGCGGCCTGACCTTGCAGGTCGCCCAAGTCGCCCGCGTTGACATCAGTCTGCAAGTCGGCGATCTGACCAACACGGTCGAAATCACGGCGGCCACCGCGCTGCTCGAAACCGAGACTTCGTCGCGCGGCTCGGTGATTGACCAGAAAAAGATTAATGACCTACCGCTTAATGGCCGCGATTACAACCAACTGGCGCTGCTCTCGCCGGGCGTGCTGCCGACGACGCCGCGTCTGGCTTCGGTGAATTTCAAAGGCGCGATGAACGTCAACGGCAACCGCACCTTTAACAACGTTTTCCTGCTCGACGGCGTAGACAACATCTCGTACTCAAACTCGTTTCGCGGCGAGAACGTGCAACTCGTGCAGCCTTCCATCGAAGCCTTGCAGGAGTTCAAGATTCAGACCAACGCCTACTCCGCTGAATACGGGCGCAGCAGCGGCGCGGTCATCAACGCGACAATCAAATCTGGGTCGAACGCGATTCGCGGCAGCCTCTATGAATTCCTGCGCAACGAGAAGCTCGACGCCAGCAACTTCTTTTCAAACGCGCTCGGCACGGCCAAACCGATTCGCAAACGCAATCAGTTCGGCGCGGCGGTAGGCGGGCCGCTGGTCAAGAACCGGACGTTCTGGTTCGCCGATTACGAAGGCTTGCGTGAACGCGAAGGCGTCCCGCGCGTGAGCCAGCTTCCGACGGCGGCGGAAAAAGCCGGGCTGTTCAGTGCGGCAGTCGTTGATCCTTTTGCGGCGGGGCGGCCTGAATTCGGCAAAAACGCGGCGGGCCAGTGGGTCATTCCCGCAGCTCGTTGGGACCCGGTGGGCGCGGCCATCGTCAAATTGATTCCCGATCCGAACGTGCCAAACTCGACGATCTACGCCTCGACCCCGATCACGAGCACGCGGCAGGATCAATTCGACGTGCGGGTGGATCATCAATTCGCCACGAATCTGACGCTGTTTGGGCGCTACAGTTTCGTGGACACGAACACCTTCCGCCCCGCGCCGCTGCCCGGTTTGGGCGAAGGCTCGTTCAACGATGCGTTCGGCTCGAACCTGAATCGTTCGCAGGGGCTGGCGCTCGGACTGACGTGGACGGTTTCGCCCGCGCTGGTCGGCGATCTCCGCTTCGGTTTCGCGCGTGGCAATTACTTCACCAACCCGCCGAACTTCGGCACTGACGGGGCGGCGGCGGTAGGGTTGAAGAACGTGCCGAACGATCCGCGCATTGTCGGCGGCGTGCCCAAAGTGCAGATTCAGGGCTTCAGCGCCGTGGGCCGCCATACTTCGACGCCGCAGTTCCAGACGCCGCGTTCGTGGAATCCGCGCGCGTCTTTCAGTTGGTCGCGCGGCGCGCACCTCTTCAAATTTGGCGGCGAGTTCCTGAAAGTCCAAACCAAGATCAACGACCTGAACGCGACGATTGGACGCTTGGCCTTCGAGAACCGCTTTACCAACCGCGCGGTGGGCGACTTGCTGCTGGGCTTGCCGTCGCAATTGGCGCTGACCAGTTTCACAGTGATGGATCAGGGCCAGCGGATGCAGTTCTACTTCTTCCAGGACGATTACAAACTAACGTCCAAGCTCACCTTGAATGTGGGCCTGCGTTACGAATACGCGACGCCACCGGTCGAGAAAGAGAACCGCTTCTCCAACTTCGATCCAGTCGCCGGTAAGGATGTCTTTGCCAAAGATGGCGACCTTTTTGCGCGCGCGCTGATCCATCCCGACCGCAACAACATTGCGCCGCGTTTCGGCTTCGCCTGGTCGCCCAAGTCGCGCGTAGTCGTGCGCGGGGCTTACGGCATTTTCTACAACCACACCGTGCGGCAAGGGCGCGAAGGGCTGCTCGGTTTCAACCCGCCGTTCCTGGTGGACAACCTGTTGCAAACGACCGTGACGGGCGCGGCGGCGGTGGCTACGGCGGCGCCGTTCCAATTGGTCAACGGCTATCCGGCGGGCTTGCTCAATCCGGCCTCGCTCGCGCCCACCATCGGACGCCGCGCGCAGGACGCCAATCAGCGCACGGCCTACATCCAGCAATACAACTTTGGCATGCAATATGAATTGCTGAAGGATTTACTGTTCGATGTGGCCTACGTCGGCAACAAGGGGACGAAGCTGAACGGCTTCCGCAACCTGAATCAACGCGCGGTGATTACCAACGCGAACGGCACGCAAGCGGCGGGCGCGCGGCCTTACACCGCGTTCGGAGACATTCAATGGATGGAGAATCGCGTCGGCGCGACCTATAACTCGTTGCAGGCGCGGCTGGAAAAACGCTTCTCCAACGGCTTGACCGGGCTGGTGAGTTACACCTGGGGCAAGGCGCTGACCGGCTCGCCCGATCACATCTCGACCAGCGGCGGCGGCGCGGGGTTCGACACCGGCACCTTCCGCGAACCGCAGGACGGTAACAACACGCGCGCCGATCGCGGCTTGGCTGAATTCGATGTCAAGCAACGCTTCGTGGCGAGTTACGTCTGGGAACTGCCCTTAGGCAAGGGCCGCAAGTTCGGCAACGATTGGGGGGCGGTGGCGGACGCCGTGCTGGGCGGTTGGCAAGTGACCGGCATCCACGCGCTGCAAAGCGGGCTGGGGCTGACGGCTACGCTGGGCGGCGCGAGCGTGCTCAACATCGGTGGCGAACGGCGCGCGCGGCCCAACCTGATCGGCAATCCGGAACTGTCCGATTCGCAACGCACAGTGGCGCGTTGGTTCAACACGGATGCGTTTCAGTCCGCGTTCACCCCGTCGCCGCAAGCCTTTGGCACCGCCGGCGTCGGCCTCATGCGCGGCCCCGGCCTCGTGAATTTCGATTTCACACTGGCCAAGGACTTTCACGTCACGGAACGGAAGCGCTTCCAATTTCGAACTGAGTTATTCAATGCGTTCAATCGCGCCAATTTCGGCCCGCCGAATATCGCGCGTGAGAATGCCGGTTTCGGCCAGATTCTGTCCGCCGCCAATGCGCGCATTATTCAGTTCGGGTTGAAGTTCTATTTTTGATCTTCTGACAGCGCGCCGGTTGCGGCAGGCTACAACCGGCGCGCTGTTACCGGAGATGTTATGCAAAGAGATTTAGTCGAGCGTATTTCCACCAAAGTGGCCGCCTTGCCGCCCGAACAACAACAAGAGGCGTTGGCGCTCATCGAGGCGCTGGAGCAACGCGCTCAGTCGGCAGCCCTGCCCCGCTCGGCTCGGCTCAAGGGCGTCACCGCTGGGCCGGGGCCGCAACTCACGCTCGAAGATTTGAAAGAGGCGCGGCGTGAGATGTGGGGCGAATACGTGGAGTCTGAGCCGTGAGTACACGCGGCGTGGTAGCCGACACGCATTCGATAATTTGGTACGTGGATGCGCCGGTCAATCTTTCGCGGCTCGCCCTGACGGCACTGGATGATGCCGCCAATGATGCGACACAGTGCATTTATCTCCCGTCCATCTGTCTGGTCGAAATGCAGTACCTGATCGAGAAAGGCAAAATCAAAGCTTCTGTGTTGCCAACTGTGCGGGCTGAGTTGGATGCGCCGCTCTCCATTGTGGAGCTTGTCCCGCTTGACCGAGCGGTCGCCGATCAACTCGCTCTCATCCCGCGCAACGCAGTGCCGGATATGCCGGATCGCATCATTGCGGCGACGGCCTTAACGCTCAATCTTTCGCTGGTCACGGCGGACACTAAAATCCGCGTGTTGACCAATGTCACGACGATTTGGTAAGTGGAGGCACCGATGAATTGGCCGCCCGTCAGGCGTGGCGTCGCACACTGCTGCTTTTCCTTGTTGTTGTTAGGATGCGCCGCCACCACACCGCCAGCACAAACAGCCACGAACGCATCTAATTTCCGCCCGAAAACGGAATGGCCGCCCACGTCATTGGATGACGACCACCAAGCTCATAGCTCAAATCCCAAATCGCCCATTCTGGCAAGCTCGCTCGACGCCTTTCAACTTCCGCCCAAATCCGTCTTTGATCGCACCATGCCGCGCTATCCGAACGTTTGGTTTTATGTGGACGCGCGGCTCGCGCCCAACTACAACGCGGCCGTCAAGCTGGTGACGAACAACCTGCGCACGGCGATGCGCTTGCCCGAATACTTCGGGCCGTTTTCGAATCCCGAAGGTTGCGATTTCGAGGTGCGGCTGGAACATCTGCAACCGTGGGAAGTGCCCGCCCAGCGCGCGCTGCAACATTCGCACTGCTTTCATCTGCGCTATTACTATGCGGCGCTGGCGCAACAGAAACAGGAGCAGGTCAAGCTGCGAGGCCGCGCGTATTACCGGCTGGCCGCCAGCGTGCATTACGAAGTCGAACACACCAACCCCAATCACGCCGATGTCGAAAGCTGTCCCATCTGCGGGCGCACCGGCGAATACGCCGAATTGAAAGGCAATTTGGTCGAATTGGTGCATGACCCGCTCGGTTTGGAATTGCTGCTGACCGGCAAGATTCGCGGGGAGACCGTGCGCTTTGAAGACTGGGAACACCGCGCAGTTGGCAGTGTCGCTTTGCTAAAAAGCAAATTCACCCTGCAACAATTCAACTATCCGGCAATGACGGACGACCGCAATACCTTGCGCATCGGTATTGTCGTGCTTGGGCCAAGACGTTAATCGCCCAGGCGTTTATCAATAGTGCTGGTGCAACCTTAAAGCGAGATCAACATGGCAATCCGTATCGGCAACGCCCCCGTGAGCTGGGGCATTATGGAAATCGAGGGCTGGAGCGGCCAGCAACCTTACGGCGAAGTGCTCAATGAAATCGCGCGCGCCGGTTACGTGGGCACGGAGCTTGGCCCCTACGGCTACTTCCCGGCGGAACCAGGCGAGTTACAACGCGAGTTGCAGGCGCGCCAGCTTGAGTTAGTAACAGCCTTCGTGCCCATCCCACTGGCCGACCCCACCGCGCACGAAACCGGTTTCGCCGAGGCGCTCAACACCGCCAAGTTATTGGCCGCCGCGGGCGCGCGTTCGCTGTTACTGGCCGATGCGATGAGCCAGCGGCGCATGGCGCTGGCGGGCCGCGCCGATGCCGCGCGCGATGGGTTGTCGGATGAACAGTGGCAACACGCCCTCGTCCTCGTCACACGCATCGCCCGCGAGTGCCGCGCGCTGGGCCTGGCCGTTTCGTTTCATCACCACGCGGGCACCTTCGTCGAAACGCCCGCCGAAATCGCGCGCCTGCTCGACGGCACTGATGCCGAGTTACTCGGCTTGTGTTTAGACACCGGCCATTATTTTTACGGCGGCGGCGACCCGCTCGCAGCCGTGCAACAATACGGCCCGCGTATCCGGCATTTGCATTTGAAAGACGTGCAACCGGCGGTGCTGGACACAGTGCGGCAGGAAGGCGTGGACTTTCTCGAAGCCGTGCGGCGCGGCGTGTTTTGCGAATTGGGGCAAGGCGCGCTGCCCTTCCCGCAAATCATTCAGGGCTTGCAAACCTGCGGCTATGACGGCTGGGCCATCGTCGAGCAGGACACCGATGTCAGCCAGCCGGGTGTTGAGCCTTATGCCAGCGCCGTGCGCAGCCGCCAGTACCTGCGCGAGGTGATCGGCATTTAACCCGTTGAGTTACCGGCATTCCCCCTTCCCCATTCTTCATTCTCAATTCTTTGCAGCGGTAGGCTTGGTTACTTAAAACATGAACGACACACCCGCCTTGCAAATGGAACGCATCCGCAAGACCTTTCCCGGCGTCGTCGCACTGGACGAAGTTACTTTTGAGTTACTGCCCGGTGAAGTCCACGTGTTACTCGGCGAAAACGGCGCGGGCAAATCCACGCTGATGAAAATCCTGAGCGGGGCCTATCAGAAAACCAGCGGCCAAATCCTGCTCAAGGGCCAGCCGGTCGAAATCAAAAGCCCGAAACACGCCCAGCAACTCGGCGTCGGCATCATCTATCAGGAACTCAACCTGGTGCCGCAACTAACTGCCGCCGAAAACATCTTTCTGGGACGCGAGCCCATGCATTACGGCCTGGTAGACCGGCGCGCCACGCAACAAGCCGCCACGCAACTGCTGACCGGCCTCGGTGTCGAGTTGGATGTGCGCAAACCCATCCGTGAACTCAGCATCGCTCAACAACAGATGGTCGAAGTCGCCAAGGCCATCTCGCTCGACGCGCGCATCTTGATTATGGATGAGCCGACCTCGGCGCTGACCGAAAAAGAAATCACCGAGTTATTCGCCCGCATCCGCCAACTCAAAGCCAGCGGCGTGGCGATTGTTTACATTTCGCATCGCATGGAAGAGTTATTCGAGATCGGCGACCGCGTCACAGTCTTGCGCGATGGCCGCAACGTCGGCACGCATGCGATTGGTGAAATCAGCAAAGCTGAGTTGATCCGGCTGATGGTCAACCGCGAGTTGACCAATCAGTTTCCGAAAGTGCGCGCGCCCCACGGCGCAGAGGTTTTGCG
>JANOWX010001032.1:0-2979 GCA_031418175.1 Acidobacteriota bacterium
CAATCTCCAACGGCGGCTGCCAGCTCTCCACCGCCGACGTGACGATCACCATCAACCAGCCGCCCACCACCGCGACGGTGGGGCCAAATCAAAATCTCGTCATGCTCGGCACGACGGCGGGGCTGGGCGGCAATCCGCCCACGGTCGGAACCGGGATGTGGTCAGTGGTGAGCGGCGGCACGGGCACGTTCAATCCGAACGCGATGACACCGAATGCGACTTTCACACACACGAGCGGCGCCGGGCCGGTCGTGCTGCGCTGGACGATAACGAATCCGCCTTGTTCGTCATCAGCGGCTAACCTGACGCTCACGCTCAATCAAGCGCCGGTGGTCAATCCCGTGCCGGTCACGGTGCAGGCTGGCTCCAGCGCCGCCACACGCCTGCTGGCGAATGTGAGCGACGATCAGACGCCGGTGACCGCATTGACGGCGCAGGTCAACGGCGCCGCGAGCGCGACGGTCAACGGCGTGACGGTCAGCGGGTTGACCATCAACGCGAGCGGGCAGTTGCAAGGGCAGGTCGCGCCCGCTTGTGGAGCGACGACACCGGCTGTGTTCACGTTGAATGTCACCGATGGCGCGGGGGCGACGACGAATGCGACGCTCACGGTCACAGTCACGCCGAATCAGAAGCCTACGTTGAGTTACGCCGCGCCGCCCAGCGTCGTCGCGGGCAACGGCTTGACCGTCAATCCAGCGCCGGGGCCAAACGACAACGGCAGCGTTGCCAGTCTGGCGGTGCAAAGCGTCACGCCGGCCTTTACGGGCACGGTGAACGTAGCCTTTCCGAGCGGCGTGGTGACGCTCAGCAATGCCGCGCCAGTGGGCAGCTTCACCGTCGTCATTCGCGCGACGGACAATTGCGGTGTGTTTACGGATGCGCCGTTCACTTTGAATGTGACTTGTCCGACGTTCACGCTGGCTGCATTGCCGAACGGCACGGCGGGCACGGCGTATGCACAAACGCTGAGCGCGAATCCGGCGGGCGGCGCGCCGTCTGCGTTCGCGGTGACGGGCGGCGCGCTACCCACGGGCTTGAGCTTGAGTGGCGCGGGTCTGCTGAGCGGGACGCCGACGGCGAGCGGCACGTTCAATTTCACCGTCACGGTGACGGGCTTCGGCGGCGCGTGTTCGACAGCAGTGCCGCTGAGCGTGACGATTGTCTGTCCCACCATCACGTTGACCCCGGCAACCTTGCCCAATGGCGTGCAGGGCACGGCGTATAACCAAACCTTGACGGCGAGTCCGGCGGGCACGACGTACAATTATGCCGTGACGAGCGGCGTGTTGCCGACGGGCCTGTCGTTGAATTCAGCGACCGGCGCGCTCACGGGCAATCCGACGGCGGCGGGAAATTATGCCTTCGCGGTTACGGCGACGGGCTGGGGTTCGTGTACGAAGGCGCAAAGCTACAGTCTGCTGATCACCGGCACGTGCGCAACAATCACGGTGAATCCGGCCACATTGCCTGCGGGCACGCTGGGCACGGCTTACAACCAAACCCTCACGGCCAGCGGCGGCACTGCGCCGTACACCTTTGCCGTCGCCACTGGTGCGCTGCCGGGCGGTCTGACGCTGGACACCGGCACAGGCGTCATCAGCGGCACGCCCACGGCGAACGGCACGTTTACGCCGACGATTCGCGCGACGGGCCAGGGCGGCTGCACAGGCCAGCGCCTGTATGTCCTCCACGTCACCTGCGCGCCGGTGACGATCAATCCGGCTTCGTTGCCGCCAGCGACGGCAGGCGTGGCTTATAGCCAGCAACTCACGGCGAACGTCGCAGGCATGTATGCGCTGCTGCTCGGTTCATTGCCGCCCGGCTTCACGCTGAGCAGTGCGGGATTGATCGGCGGCATCACGACGCAAACGGGCAGCTACAACCTTACCGTGAAAGTGACAGCGGGCACGTGCACGGGCACGCGGGCCTACACCTTGGCGGTGAACGCGGGCGCGCTGACGGCCGCTATCGCGGGGGCGCAGATGGCCGACTACGACGGCGATGGCAAGAGCGATTTCGCGCTCTGGTCGAACAACGGCACGTGGCGGTTGTCGTTGAGCAATGGGGCGAGCAATGACGGAGCGAACCGGCCAACACAAACGCAAAGCTGGGGCGCGGCGGGTGATGTGACCTTGCTGGGCGATTACGACGGTGATGGACAAACCGACTTGGCTGTGTTCCGCCCTGCGAACGGCACTTGGTACGTCAAGCGCAGCAGCGACGGCGGCGTGTTGGCAAAAGCCTGGGGCCTGGCGACCGACGTGCCGGTGCCGGGCGATTACGACGGCGACGGCAAAACTGATATGGCAGTCTGGCGCGGCGCTGACAGCAACTGGTACATCCTCTACTCAGGGCGCAGCAGCGACGGAATGGTTGACACGGTGTCCTGGGGCGCGGCTGATGCGCCATACAATGACATCGCGGTGCCGGGCGATTACGACGGCGATGGCAAGACGGATGTCGCCGTATTTAGACGCTTAACCGGCACGTGGTTCATCAAACGCAGCAGCGACGGACAAGTCATGATGAAAGCCTGGGGCCTGGGCACGGACGTGCCGGTGGCGGCGGATTATGACGGCGATGGCAAGACGGACATCGCGGTCTGGCGCGGCAGCAACTGGTACATCTGGCAAAGCAAGACCCAAAGCGTCCGCGCCGAGCAATGGGGCGCGCAGTATGCGCCCTACTTCGATCAAGCGCTGCCGGGCAATTACGACGGCGATGGACAGGCGGATGTGGCGGTCTGGCGCGCCGCCGATCAAACCTGGTATGTGCGTTGTAGCCTGGATGGCAGCGTGCTGACGCGTGCACTCGGACAGGCGGGCGATGTGCCGGTGAGTTCCCGTCCGCGTTAATGCCCGCGTTAATGCCCGCGTTAATGCCCGCGTTAATGCCCGCGTTAATGCCCGCGTTAATGCCCGCGTTAATGCTGGTTGAAATGTTGACGGAGGTGCGCGGGGTGAACCGACACCCCGC
>JANOWX010001033.1:0-7700 GCA_031418175.1 Acidobacteriota bacterium
GGCCTGTCAGTCCGGTGTCGCCCATTGGGCCACCGACCACGAACCGTCCGGTGGGGTTAACGTAATACTTGGTGTCCGCGTCTAGCAAATGGGCGGGGATAACCGGCTTAATGACGTGGTCAATGATGTCTTCACGGATCTGGTCAGCGCCAACTTCAGGGCTGTGCTGAGTAGAAACAACGATGGCGTCTACGCGTAGGGGTTTGCCATTTTCATACTCGACCGTCACTTGAGACTTACCATCCGCGCGTAAGTAAGGCAGCGTTCCATCACGACGCACCTCGCTCAAACGGCGCACTAGATAATGCGCAAGTTGGATGGGGGTTGGCATCAACTCAGGGGTCTCGTTGCAGGCATAGCCGAACATCAGGCCTTGGTCGCCTGCGCCGCCGGTGTCCACGCCCATCGCGATGTCAGGCGATTGGGTGTTGATCGCGGACATCACCGCGCAGGTGTCGCAATCGAAGCCGTATTCCGCATTGTCATACCCAATCTCGCGGACGGTTTCGCGCGCGACTTTGGCATAATCAACCCGAGCTGTCGTAGTAATTTCGCCACTAATCAAAAGCAAACCCGTCGTGGCAAAAGATTCGCAAGCCACACGCGCAGTGGGGTCTTGGCGCAATACCTCATCCAGAATCGCATCTGAAATTTGGTCGCAAATTTTATCGGGGTGTCCCTCGGTGACAGACTCCGAGGTGAACAAAAATCGTCCGTGCTGTTTCACAGTTTCCTCCTGAATTTATGATTGCCTATATAGGCGAGTGGAGCTTCGCTAGCAAAGTTCGTGAGGTTGTCATACGGTTCAATAATCTGTCAAGGCAGGGATAGGCGATTAGGCGATTATGAGCGTGGGTGGAATTTCTTGTAGGCATTTTGCAGGTTCTCATTGGTTACATGGGTGTAGATTTGAGTCGTGCTGATGTCGCTATGCCCCAGCATCATTTGAACAGAGCGTAGGTCCGCTCCGTTGCGCAGCAAAACTGTGGCAAAACTGTGGCGCATCATATGCGGAGTCACATAATCAATTTTGGCTTGTTGGCCATAACCCTTAATAAGTTTCCAGAACTTCTGCCGAGTGATCGGGGCACCACTGAGTTCGACAAATAAGTAGTCACTGCTCTTTCCGTGCAGCAGCTTCGACCGAATCGCAAAATAGCGCTTCAAATAATCAATGGCTGATCTGCCAATGGGCACGCGCCGTTGTTTGGAGCCTTTGCCAAAGCAGTTGAGCACGCCTCTATCCCAATCGAGATCACTTAGTTTTAGGCTGATTAGCTCAGAAACACGCAGTCCCGTGGCGTATAAAACCTCCAACATGGCTTTGTCTCTTTTACCAATGTCGCTATTCGTATCAGGCTGCGCCAGCAGCCGTTCGACTTCTTCATTACCTAGAAACCGGGGCAAGGTTTGCCACGACTTACGCGTTTCGATCAAACTTGAGGGATCGCGCTGAAGGTAGCCTTCGATCAGTAAAAACTTGAAAAAGCCTTTGATGACTGAGGTGCAGCGCGACAGTGTGGCATCGCTTGCATTTGAATCCTTGAGTTCGACCAGTAATTCGATTAGGTCGTCACGTTCAATCGAAAGCAGGTCTTTCTCACGCTCGTTAGCAAAGCTGCTCAGTTTGGAAAGGTCGTTGCGGTATGCCTCTAATGAGTTCGCTGCAAGTCCCTTCTCCACTTTCAAATATGCGAGATAGCGGCGGATGTATTCATTTTCGGGGGTTTGGGTGGAGGGCTTTCCCTGCTTGCTTTTACTTTTCTGGGGTGACTTTTCACTCATTTTTCGCCTGCCTCTTGAACAACTGCATTGCGCTACTTAGTATGCGGTTTCTGCTTTTTTGGGTTTTGATGTTATCAGACACTGATTTTCCAGTAAACAGTTTTGTCTTATGTGTGAAACTGAGACGGCTAAGCAGTCTTTCCACCTGCGGTAAGCGCGGTAAACTAAGGATCATGAATCTAAAAATCGAAAATAAATCATCAATCAAAATTCCAGCCGACCTGGACAAGACCGTTGCTAGCATTTTTCAAGTCATTCCGGTTGAACATACGCGCGGGTTACAACGCATCGTCTTTGTTGACCAGATTTCAATGGATGCGCGGCTGTCAGCAATGGCTGGCAATAACAAGCTGCCTGGTCTTTATCATCCCAAGCAAGGCATTACACAGTCTTGGTTGGAAGTGGCTGTTGGCGCGCTTTTGCCACCTGATAGTTTTTTCAAGCGGTTGGCGGCAAGGCTGAATTTCAAAGCCAATCTCGCTTACCTGCTGATCTCCTTACAGGCCCAACACTATCATTTCACGTTGGCGCATGGGATTAAGAAGAACCAGTATGAAGGAAAAATCCGTTCGTACTCGGACAAGTATCACGAACAGTGGCGCGAGTCGCAGGGCGGGTGGCGTGCAAAGTTGTTTAAGCCGCTGCGTCCCTACATTGAAAAATGGGCGAAGAAATTGCGCACTCGTTATGATGCTGAACAGCGCAAAGCGTAGCTGACTGACTATGGCCATACACAAAAAACGTGAGGAAGCTGGCCGCGCGGTGGCACGGATGCTGTTGGAATCGCGCGCACCGGTTGAATTGCCGCCTGCTGAAGTAGACGAGCAGGGCGCAACGGTTGAACGCCCGGAGTTTCAGCCACATTTACCCGAACTCTTTTCAGCATTGCGCTTGGGCGGAAGCGTCAACCCGGTGCCGCTGGTGCAGAGCGATTCCCTTTTCGTCATCAACGGCGCGACGCGAGCGTTTTGGGTGCGATTGTGGCATACCGATCCAACGCGAACCGGTATCGCCCGGCTACACGTTGTGAATTGCTTGCCGCGCGCAACCAATGTTCAGATCAGTTTCGGCGGCCAGGGTTAATCCGCTAATCACAAATCCCGATTCGGCTGGCGCGGGAACTTCACATAAGGCAGCCGTGTGCCCCGCACATTGACGCGGTCAGAGCGAATTTCGACCGGCGCTTCAAAGCCGGTGCTGCCCATCGCCGCGATCACATCATCCTGATCCACACCATCCCCGCTAACGCCAATCGCGCCCACCAACTTGCCATTCTTGTAAAGCGGCACACTGCCCGGGAAGATTTGGAAGCCGTTGTTGATCGCCGCGCCTAGCAGCGGGTTGCCGCACGGCGTGGCGACTGCGTCCAACAGCGCAGGGACATCTTTATCGCGGATGAATTTGAGGATGTTCTCGAAATAGTTCGTGCCGACGGCGTCGAGTTGGAAACCCACATTGAAGGGGCTGAAGTTTTCCAACGGCAGCGAGAATGGCCCCGGCGGCGTGCGGTCAATGCCGTCCGGATAAAGCGGGCGCGCCAGGAAGCCAATCGCCCGGTCGCTGAAGGCAATCGAACCATCCAGCCGCACGCCATCGCTGGCGGCGGCGTCCACGTAACGGCCCAGGCCCGCCTGGCGCAATAACGTAGCCGCAGCCGGATTGCTGAAGAAGGCGGCGCTGCGGGCCTTTTGTACCGAAACGTCCAGGCCGAATTGCGGCGCGTCTGTGGTGCTGAACAGGCCCAGCAGTTTGCCGTTCGGATCGCAGACGGCGATGTTCACTTCGGCCGCGCTATTCAAGGGCTGGCGAATCGCGGCGCGCGTGATGAAGGCTTGTTTGGCGGCTTGCGTAAGGATGCGTGTGACTTCGTCGCGCGAAAGATCGGGTGTCGAACCAAAGGAAGCCGCGCCCAGCGGAAACAAGCCCGGCTGCGAACCTTTGCGCGTTTTGATACGGCCCGGCGGCGCATCGCCAAGCGTGGCGGGATCGTATTCGCTGGGCAGACTGGCGCGTACCGCCGTTGGGGCAATGCAGGAATCGGGCACTACGTCAGACCGCAAGCAACAGGCCGTGAGCGCGCCCGGCAATTGATTGAAAGCCTTGGCTGGCAAGGCGGGCGGCGTGACGGCGTTGACGTATGGAAAGCGAATCCCATTGACGATGATCTTGTCGCCAGTGATGGCAGCGGGCGGCTCGAAACCACGCCCGCCAGCCAGCGCAGCCAATTCTTCCAGCGCGGTATCGTTCGGCGCCGGCAGCGGATCAAACGCATATCTGCCATCGCCTTCGACGCCGATGCCGCCGACCTTGACGCCGTTTTTATACAGCGGCAACGCGCCCGCGCCCGCCGACAGGCCCAGCGGGGCTTTGGGATTCACGTCGCTGCACAGCAGTTGCGAGAACTGCACGCCGAAGAGCGGGCCGCTGCCTTGAAAGTTGACGCCGGGCGGGAAGTGTTCCTGCACGATGAAGCTGGCCGTGCGCGAGCTGAAGGCGTGGCCGTTGCTGCTGAGGAATGAGCCTGTCACAGCCTTCGAGATGGCGGCGGTGCAGAGTGGCACGCGCACGCCTTCGAGTCCGCAAGGCAACGGGAAAGTAGGCGGATCGGCATTTAGAGTACAGCGCGCCTGCAACAAGCCCACGCGCGCTTTCTCAGGTGCGCCGTTCATCAGAAAGGTGCCGAGGTTGTTGCCTTCGGCATCCACCACGGCAATCGCCGCGCGCAAACCATCGGCCTCGGCCTGCACGACGGCCTGCGCGAGAATCTGTTGCACTTCGGCGATGCTGAGTTGACCGGCTTGCTCGGGTTCGCGCACAGCCATTTCGCGCGCCGAACCGCCACGTTGTGTGGGCCGCGCGGGAATGCTGTAAACGGTCGGGACGGATTCCAGATGCACCGTCACGCTGGCGGAGGGCAGCGCCAGTGTGATGTTGACGCCCTGCTGCAAGGCGGCTTCGCTGACGCCCTCGACATAGAGCGTGTCGGCCCCGGCAATTTGAATGGCGCTGAAGGCGAGCGGCCCGGCGGGCGTTTCGAGCGTGACGCTGAGGCCGGGTTGAAAGGCTGCGCCCTTAATCACCAGGCGGCGCTGCGTGGCATCGTACACACAAGCTTGGGCGTCAATGCGCGGCGGATCGTCGGTGCGGTTGAGCCAGGCGCGCGCGCGCGTAGTCAGCCCAAGACAAAGCACGGCGAGCAAAATTGCCGCGCTCAGCGCAATCCAGTTGAGTCGGGAAAATCGGCGAAACATGTTTTTGTCTCCATCCAAAGAGAATCGGGCCAAAGAGAATCGGGCCAGGTGAATCGGAAGCCTGGCAGGCCGGGCAAGCCGTCCACTTGCCCCACCCGCAATTGCGAACCGCGCGCAGTATAGACCCGGCCGCCGCCAAACGGCTAGACGCGAACAAACATTTCAACAAGACCAGTCCAATCTTGACTTTGTGCCAAGCACGCAGATAATCGGCGCGTCGTAAACAAGCACGTTCCTTTGCTCAAGCTATTCCCAGTTGGTTTAGGCTTTACTGCAACAGCGCACCGATCAATGAGACTAAAGCTGTTCATCATAGTTTTCTATGCCCTGGCACTGACGCTGCCGGTGGTGTCTTCGCTCACCTCATTGACCGGCTTGTTGCCACAAACCCAGAGCGCCGATTTGATTTTTGACCGGGGCGGTAAGCGCGGCATCGTGCGCTTCAATCACAAACAGCACGAAGGCTTGTTGACCCGCGCGCCTGAATTCGCGCATCAAGCGCCTCAGAACCTCGCCTGCATCGGTTGCCATCACACGACGCAAAACATTCTGAAACGCGAGCAGTTTCAAAAGTGCGGCGATTGCCACCGCGCGCAAGGCTTCGCGGATAACCCCGTGCCTGCCGAAAAAAACATTCGCAGCGCAGACGACCGCGAGGTCGAATTGAACGCGCGCGAAATCTATCACCGGCTCTGCATCACTTGTCATCGTGAAGAAAAGCCGCGCCCGGAAAATGCGGCGAAGAAGATTCCCACGACCTGCAGCCAGTGTCACGACCGCAATGCCGCCGCGCCTGAAGTGATGGCTTCAAGTTTAGTCCCGCCACCCGCCGATGATGCGCCAGCCGGTGAAGGCATACCCAAACCCTTGCCAACCGGCGCAGTCAGCACGCCGGTGGATGCGCCGCAAGGCTATGCCGGGAAATCGCGCATCGAAATGCCGGAACTCAAAACCGCAGACGCCGACGCAGTACCGCGCCTGGATCGCTGGCGCATCGGCTTTCCCGACGATCCGCGTTTGAAAAAAGGAGAGTTGAAAAATCCCTACAACCAGAATGTGTTGAAGGGCGATTACCCGATCTTCGGACAGCACAATTTTTTGGTGCTGACGCTGGAAAGCGAATTCTTGTTCAATGGCCGCCGCATCCCGCTGCCCAGCAATGTCAGTTCGGAGCGGCCCAACAGTTCGGAATTTTTTGGCCGTGGCGGGCAGGTCTTTTTCAACCAGAACTTCATCACGTCGGTCGAATTTTTTCACGGCGACACGTCGTTCAAGCCAATTGATTACCGCTTCAAATTCACTCCCGTTTTCAATCTGAACGTGCTCAATACGCAGGAACGCAGCATCGTCAACATCAATCCGGTGATCGGCTCGAACCGCTTCGACAGCTATATCGGCTTTCAAGAACTGTTCGGCGAAGTGCGGCTGGGCGACACCACCAAGCTGATCCCTTGGTTGCGCGGCAAAGACAGTCAGAAGGGCAAGAGCCCGCATTTCGATTCGACGTTTATTCGTGCAGGCATTCAACAATTCAACAGCGATTTTCGCGGCTTCATTTTCAACGACTTCAACCTGGGTGGCCGCCTGTTCGGCCAGTTCGAGAACAACCGCTACAACTTCAACGTCGCGGCGTTTTATATGTTGGACAAAGACACCAACAGCGGGTTGAACACGCGCTTTTTCACGCGGCTGGCCAACGATCAACGCAATGAGTGGCGTAACCAGTTGGTCGTGATCGCGAATCTTTACCGGCAGGATACCAAGTACAAAGGCTACACGACGCAGTTCAGCTTCCATTACAACGACGACCGGCCCAGCCGCGTGTTTGATCAGAATGATTTCTTCGTGCGTCCGGCGCTCATCGGCACGATCAAAGAGCACGGCGTCAAATCGTATTACATCGGCGTGACGGGCGACGGGCACATCGGCCTGAACAACATCAACCATGCGTTCTATCAGGTCTTCGGGCGCGATTCGTTCAACCAGATCGCCGGGCGCAAAACCGACATCAACGCGCAGATGGCAGCCTTGGAGTTATCGCGTGACCGCGACTGGCTGCGCTTCAAAGGCTCGCTCTTCTGGGCGTCGGGCGATAGCAAGCCGTTCGATGGCCAGGCGCGCGGTTTCGACTCGATCCTCGATCTGACCGAATTCGCGGGCGGCAAATTTAGTTATTGGAATAGCCAGGCGATTCCGTTTTTGAATACAGGGGTGCTGCTGACCACGCCCGAAAGCCTGGTGCCGAACTTGCGCAGCAGCAAGACGCAGGGGCAATCCAATTTCGTCAACCCCGGCATTTTCATTTATAACGTTGGTCTGGAAGCCGAGTTGAAACCCAAACTGCGCGGCATTTTCAATTTGAATTACCTGCACTTCCATCACACTGAGCCGCTGTCGCAGTTGTTGTTTCAACCGGGCATACGGCGACCCATTGGCCTGGATTACGGTGTCGGCTTTCTGTATCGCCCCTTGTTGAATGAAAATGTGATCGTGATGGGCGGCTATTCAGGCTTGTTGCCGGGCACTGGCTTCAAAGACATTTTTAGCTCGAATTGCGCGGGGCAAGGTTGCGGGGCGAAACCGCAGATACTCTATTCGGTTTTTGTGAAAGTGAAGTTTACGTATTGATCTGGGTACGCATCGCTTCCAGCGTGCGGACGTGGC
>JANOWX010001034.1:0-7676 GCA_031418175.1 Acidobacteriota bacterium
GGGCGCGCAAGGCTACGCCGCGCTCGCCACCGTACTCGCCACCGCCAAACTCCACGGACACGGTTTATTCGACACGCTCGTCGAACTCATGGGCATACCAGTGCTGCCATTTTTCGATACCTCAGATCCGTGAGCAGTTACCAATGTTTTCAGTCAGGCTCCTTCGCTCCCCGCTCGTTACGCGCTTCTACGCTACTATGAGCCTGTCCGACTCCCACGCGCCGCCGCCGCACGGTTATTGATTCCCGTACCGCGTTGCCGTCACTTCTCACGAAGCAGAGAGAACTCAATCTCGACGACACGACGCGGGGTCTCCCAGGTTCCTCGACTGGTCTTTGTGTGCGCGCTGTCTCCAACCACCCCGGTAGACGCGACGACTGCGTATGCTTCTTGCTTGAGCGTCGCTGACAGGCTTCACCCAATCCGGCGGGCTGGCCGTCTCCACTGGCGTAACGAGGCCGAATCGAGTTCGCTTGCGCTACGGCTCGCACACTCGCCGCGCGAGGCTTCGTGGGCAACATTGCTGTTACGACGCACGCTCGCTTGGCTACCTGTCAAAGAAGCAATTACAGGGTTGGGACTTTTCACCCAACCAGATCAGCCAGGCTTATCCTGGCGCACCTGAAAAACGCGGAGCACGCAGATCAATCCGCTTGGGTAATAGGGTTGATCTGCGTTTTTCAGCGTTGAGCTGCGGCAAGACCTCTCCTCTTGGAGCCACTACCCAAAAAAATAAGGAGAGGGTTTGAATCCTCTCCTTGTGAAGGCTAGCTTTGCTGGGATGAAAACTTGGAAGACGCGGTGCAAGGTAGCCACCTCGCACACGCGTCAGCACTAGAGCAAGCCCGATGCCACAACGACGGAATTTATGCCTTTCCAGTTAGCTCCTTGAAAAACGCTGACTTAGCTAGTTCGCGCTGGCGGCGGACGCGGCTGAAAAATTGTTCTTATCCAGAATTTCGTAGAGCCGCTACGATTTTTCGGAAGAACGCGCGCTTATTCAGCTTTCAATGAACGGGCAATTAGCGCGGCATTTGCCCGCTTCAACAGCCATCCGCTACCATCGCCCGCCTATGCAACCCGAACAACACAACCCGCAAACCGAGTTGGGCAGTTTGGCGATTCGCGTTTCGATGCTGCCGCGCGACACCAATCCGGGCGGCACGATTTTCGGCGGCGTGATCCTGAGCCATCTCGATCAGGCCGGCGGGATCGAAGCCCGCAAACACGCCGACAAACTTTTCGTGACGGTCGCCCTGCGCGGCATCGAATTCATCGCGCCCGTCTTCGTCGGCGATGTGGTCAGCTTTTACACACGCACGCTCAAAGTCGGCACGACCAGTGTCACCGTCGGCCTGATCGTCGAAGCCATCCGCTACCACGACAGCGATTGTCTCGTCCGCGTGATGGAAGCCGAAGCCGTTTATGTCGCCGTGGATGCGCAAACGCGCAAGCCGGTTCCGATCAGGGACTGAAGAAATCAAAAGGCAAAAGGCAAAAATCAAAAATCAAAAATGAAGTGCCGCCTTTTTGCCTTTTGATTTTTGCCTTTTGCCTTTTGATTTTCTTCAACGATGAAACTCTGCTACTCCGACTGTGAAATGGCGCTTTACTCCACCGTCACACGCTGCGCCGAATTCCTTGGCTGTTTTACATCGCGGTGCCGACGCACTGTGCCCGTAGCGCAATTGACACAGAAAATCGGAGTTTGCCAGAATGCCGTCACCAAGCTGATGCGGATGCCGCGCAGCCAGAAGTAACAAGCCAAATTGCTGGGATAACTTTTTTGGAGACGCACTCCATTGCACCAGCAGTCATCAAGACTGCCCACCGTTGTAGTTTGACCTTTTGCTGAGGCAAGCGATTTTCCGCAGCGCCTCAGTCCACCTTGTTTATTCAATCGCCTGGTTTGGCGCGGCAGGTTGCGCGCTTGGCCAAGGGAGGGATTATGAAACTCGAAAAGCTCTTACCGGTTTGTTTGGTGCTGTCCCTGCTGGCTGTGTCAGCCGCCGCGCAGGGCGCCGCCACCATTGTCGGCACCGTCAGCGATGCCAGCGGCAAAGTCATTCCCAACGCCAGCATCACCGTCACGCAAAAAGAGACCGGCCTGACGCGCAAGCTCACGACCAACGAACGCGGCGGTTATGTCGTCGCGGCGCTGCCGGTCGGCACTTATGCAGTCAGCGTCGAGGCGCAAGGCTTCAAGCGCAAGGAGCTGACCGGCGTCGTCCTGCAAGTCAATCAGGAACCCCGCATAGACCTCGAACTCGAAGTCGGTCAGGTCAGCGAGACCGTCACCGTCAGCAGCCAGACACCCATTTTGCAAACCGAGAGCGGCTCGGTCGGGCAGGTAATTGACAACCGCTACACGACCCAGATTCCGCTCAACGGGCGCGATTTCACGCAACTGTTGTTGCTCACGCCGGGCGCGGTGACGCGGCCGGGCGGTTACGATCAAACGACCGGCTCGGCGACGGGCAGCCTGGGTTCGGGCGTCGCCATCGGCGGGCGCGATGCGCATAACAACTTCACGATTGACGGCGCCAGCAATAACGCGCGCCAATTCGGCAACGTCGCCTTCCGGCCTTCGGTGGATGTGATTCAGGAATTCAAGGTGCAGACCAATTCCTATGCGGCGGAATTCGGCAGCGCGGCTTTCGGGCAAGTGACGCTCGTGACCAAATCGGGCACGAATCAATTGCGCGGTTCGGTCTTTGAATTCCTGCGCAACAACAAACTCGATGCGCGCAACTTCTTTTTGCCGAAACGCGGCCAACTCAATCGCAACCAATTCGGCGGCACGCTCGGCGGCCCCATCATCAAGAATCGCACCTTCTTTCTCTTCAACTATGAAGCCTTGCGCGAACGGCGCGGCGTCGAAGCCTTTGCCAGCGTGCCCAATCTGGCCTGGCGCGCCGGCGATTTTTCAGGCGTCGCGGGGTTGTTCCTGAAAGACCCGGCGAAGACCGGCGATTGCACGGCGACGGTCAAAACCGCCTGCTTCACCGACAACAAGCTGCCCGACAATCGCGTCGTGGCGACGGCCAAGGCGTCGTTGGGCCTGTGGGCGCAACCCAATTTCGGCGCGGCGACGCTGGTCGCCAACAATCATCTGGTGACGCATCCCAACGAAACCGACGACGATCAATTCACCGCCAAGGTGGATCATCAATTCACTGAGCGTGACCGCCTGAACCTGCGTTACTCGCGTTCGGAGCGCAAAGAGTTTGTGGCCGCGACGGGCGCGTTCACCGTCACGCCGCTGCTGCCCGGCTTCGAGAACATCAATCCGCCGATCAACGAAGTCGCCGCCATCAATCACACGCACATCTTCACGCCGCGGTTGTTGGGCGAATTCCGCTTCTCGTTCACTCGCTCGCTCTTTGTCGCCACCAGCGTCAACACGGGCAAGGAAGGCTTTTACAAACAGTTCGGCATCAACAATGCGATACCGGGCGTGCGCTTTGAAGGCGCGCCGACTTTCAGCTTTCAACGCATCACGCTGACTACGTTCGGCGACGGCGATTTCATCCCGCAAAAAGACGTGTCGAACGAATTCAACTACGCGGGCAATCTCACCTGGACAAAGGGCAATCACGGTTTGAAAGGCGGCTTCGCGCTGACGCGCTATCAGCAAAACACGCCGGGGCCAATCACTGGTTTCCGGCGCGGCGCCTTTGCCTATCGCGGCGATTTCACCAATCACGCTTTTGGCGATTTTCTGTTGGGCTTGCCCTTCTCGGCGCAACGCGTCGTCGGCAAGGGCGTCGAGACGGGGCGTTCGTGGTGGCACGGCTATTACATCAACGATGACTGGAAGGTCTCGCAGAAGCTGACGCTGACCCTGGGCTTGCGTTACGAATACGTCAGTCCGCTGGTGGATAACCTGAACCGGCGCTCGACCTTCTTCCCGTTGAACAACGTTTACAACACGGGCAAGGACGGCCAGATCATCGTCGCCAACAGCCCCGAAGCCAAGAGCCTGTTGGGGCTGGAAGGTGTTTCGGCGCGCGCGCTTTACAACGCCGACCGCAACAACTTCGCCCCGCGTTTCGGCTTCGCTTACAGCTACAACGCCAAGACCGTCGTGCGTGGCGGCTACGGCGTCTTTTACACGAACTCGCAAAACTTCGTGAACAACTTCGTCATCAACCGCCGCCAGCCGCCCTTTGCCGAAACGCAACAGATCACGTCTTCGACGACGACGCCGCAGATCAACATCGCCGACCCGTTCGGCAACGCGACCGCGCCCTCGGTCATCGGCACCCAAAACATTGATCCCAAATTCCGCGAAGGCTACGTGCAACAGTGGAATCTGTCAGTGCAACGCGAACTGCCAGGCAGCATCGCGGTGGACATTGGCTACGTCGGCAACAAAGGCACGAAGCTGACCGAGTTGGTCTTCTTCAACGTCCCGACGGTCGGCCCGTTGGCGACGGTGCAAGCGCGGCGGCCTTATCCGAAGTGGGGCACGGCGCTGGCGCTCGAATCGTTCGTCACCTCCAGTTACCACTCGCTGCAAACCAAAGCGCAGAAGCGCTTCGCGTCGGGGCTGTCGTTCCTGACCTCGTACACGCTGGCGAAAGCGATTGATGTTTCCAGCGAGCGCGGCAACGGCGACCGGGGCGGCGGTTTCGAGGGCGGCGATCCGCGCAACCTGGTCGGTTATTTCCACGCGCGTTCCGGCTTCGACATCCGCCAGCGTTTCGTGGCGAGCTATGTTTACGAACTGCCCTTCGGCAAAGGCAAAGCATATCTGCACGACTTGCCCGGCGTGGCGAATCGTTTGGTCGCGGGTTGGGAAGTGAGCGGCATCACCCAATACCAGACGGGCTTTCCGCTGTCGGTGTTGATGTCGGGCGATCAGAATGGCGATGGCCTGGGCGGCGACCGGCCCGATTTGATCGGCCCGGTGCGCATCAATCCCGGTAATCCGAGTTGTTACATCGTTGACCCGCGCAACGCCGCGTGTGGCGGCGGCACGGCGGCCCTTGTGGCCGTGCCGGCGAATGAGTTGCGCTATGGCAGCGCGGGCCGCAACATCGTGACCGGCCCCGGATTCAAGTCGTGGGACATCTCCCTGTCGAAAAACAACCGCTTTGGCGAACGCTTCAACCTGGCCTTCCGCGCGGAGTTTTTCAACACCTTCAACAACGTGAATTTCGGCCAGCCCAATCGCAACTTCAACGTGACGGCGCCCGTCTTCGGCTCGATCACGACGGCGAGCCGCCCGCGCGAGATTCAGTTCGGCTTGAAGCTGGAGTTTTGAGGCAGGGTCATTCGAGGCGTCATAGACGATGCCTAAAATCACAGCGGTGCGTCCACGTTCTGGCGGGTGCACCGCTTTTTTCGTGTGGCAGGGCTTTGTTTATTCGACGGTGACGCTCTTCGCCAAATTGCGCGGCAGAGCCATTGAGCGCCAACACGAGCGGGCAAGAAAATCACCCGTGACAATTACAGCATCACTGGCTATTCTTCGATTGTGTTTGCCGTCTTCAATAGGCCAAGCAAGCCATGCAAGTTCAATCCATTTCGTCCCAGTCAGTATTAGCAATACTGCTTTTACGCGCGCTGCGTTGCCGCTCTCTCAGTGGCCAGCGGTCAATCGTTCCAGGTTATGACGACACCCTACCATTCAAAATACTTCGCTTGCGAATTAACTCGGCGCTGGTCTTCCGAGCGGCTGGAAAAGCTCTCGCAATCGCTCTTCAATGCGACAGTTGATTTGAACCCGCATCAATTGGACGCGGCGCTCTTCGCCTTTCGTTCGCCGCTGTCGCGCGGGGCGCTGCTGGCGGACGAGGTCGGGTTAGGCAAAACCATCGAAGCCGGCCTGATCGTCAGCCAACTTTGGGCCGAACGGAAGCGCCGCATTTTGGTCATTGTGCCGACGATGCTGCGCAAACAGTGGGCGCAGGAATTGGCCGAGAAGTTCTTCATTCCTTCTTTGATCGTTGACGCCCGCGAATTCAATGCGCGGCGCAAAGCGGGACAAACCAATCCCCTGTTGTGCGAGACGCCGTGCGAGGCGCAGGTCGTCATCCTGTCTTACCAGTTCGCCCGCTCGAAAGAGGCTGAACTCGCGGCTGTCCCATGGGATTTGGTTGTCGTTGACGAAGCCCATCGGTTGCGCAACGTTTACAAAGCCAGCAATAAAATCGCCAACTCCATCAAACGCGCCATCAGCCGGCGGCCCGTGTTGTTGCTGACCGCGACGCCATTGCAGAACAGCCTGTTGGAGCTTTACGGATTGGTCAGCCTGATTGATGAACACCTCTTCGGCGATTTGAAAGCGTTTCGCGCGCGCTATCTGCGCGGCCCCATCGAAGCGCGGCAGTTGAAAGAATTGGGTGAACGCCTGCGCCCGCTGTGCCAGCGCACCTTGCGCCGCCAGGTCACAGAATACGTCCGCTTCACCAACCGCATCCCCATCACGCAGGATTTCACGCCGACGCCTGCCGAACAGCAGCTTTACGATCAGGTCTCTGAATACCTGCAACGCCCGGAACTCATCGCCCTGCCCACCAGCCAGCGCAAACTGATTACGCTCGTCTTGCGCAAGCTGCTGGCTTCTTCCACCTTCGCCATTGCCGGCACGTTGGACGCGCTGGCCGAACGGCTGGCAGTCATGCTTGCCACCGCCAATGCGGAGGCCGCCGAAAGCGTGGCGGAAGATTTCGAGACGTTCGGCGAAATTGCGGAGGAGTGGTCAGACGAAGAAGCAGCGGAAGAGGCCGACGATCTGCCTGACCCGGCAGACATCAAAGCCGAGTTGGACGAAGTGAAGTCCTACGGCGCGCTCGCGGCCTCCATCGTCATCAATGCGAAAGGCGATGCGTTGTTGCAAGCCCTGCGGCAAGGCTTCGCCAAGCTCACCGAACTCGGTGCCGCGCGCAAGGCCGTCATCTTCACCGAATCGCGCCGCACGCAAGCCTATCTTTATGACTTGCTCGTCCGTGAAGGCTTTGCTGAGCGCGTCCTGACAATCAACGGCACGAACGCGGATGAACAAGCGAGCGCCATTTACCGCGCCTGGGTCGAGCGTCATCGCGGCGAATCCATCATCACTGGCGTCACCGGCAACAAGACCGTGGATTTGCGCGCCGCCATCATCGAACAGTTCCGCGACCACGCTGACATCCTCATCGCCACCGAAGCCGCCGCCGAAGGCGTCAACCTGCAATTCTGTTCGCTGGTGGTTAATTACGACTTGCCCTGGAATCCGCAACGCATTGAGCAACGCATTGGCCGCTGTCATCGTTACGGCCAGCAACACGATGTCGTCGTCATCAACTTTCTCAATCGCGCCAACGCCGCCGACCAGCGCGTCTTTGAATTGCTGTCGGAAAAGTTTCAACTCTTCGCGGGCGTCTTCGGCTCGTCGGACGAAGTGCTGGGCGCGTTGGAATCGGGCGTGGATTTCGAGCGCCGCATCGCCGAAATCTATCAAGCCTGCCGCACGCCCGCCGCGATTGACGCCGCCTTTCAACAACTGCGCACCGAACTCGAAGAACAAATCGCCGCGCGCATGGCCGATACGCGCCAAGCCTTGCTGGAGCATTTCGACGAAGAAGTGCATCAGCGGCTCAGAACCAGTTTGGCCGAAAGCAAGGTTTGTCTGGATCGGCTGGAAAAAGCCTTGTGGCAGGTGACGAAATACGAACTGGCGCAGGTGG
>JANOWX010001035.1:0-13019 GCA_031418175.1 Acidobacteriota bacterium
AAAGCTTGAACTCTAAACGCCTGGTCGCCAGTGCTGCATTTTCTACCAGTGTTCCAAACTTGGTTGTTCTGATTTAGCGTTTCGCCGCTTCGGTTTGACCTGCCGATCAAACCAACCAGCGGCGGCGCGTTGCGGCCAGCCAGCGAATGAATTATGAATAGCGCACTCGCAAATTCAGAAAGGTCATCATCGAAATGCTCGAACTCGACGGTGCCGCGCTCACCCTGGCGCAAACCGCAACCATCGCCAACGGCGCAACAGCCACGCTGGCCGCCCGCGCCCGCCAGCGCGTTGAACAATCACGCCAATTTGTCGCAGGCATCGTCGCGCGCGGCGAAGTCGTTTATGGCATCAACACCGGCTTCGGCGCGCTTGCCGAAGTCACCATCCCAGCGGATGAATTGCAAGAATTGCAGCTCAACCTCGTGCGCTCGCATGCCTGTGGGGTGGGCGAACCGCTCGAGCAACGCGCGGTGCGCGCCATGCTCTTGCATCGCGCCAACGTGCTGGCCAAAGGCTATTCGGGCTGCCGCCCCGTCGTCATCGAAACGCTGTTGGCGCTGCTGAACGCGGGCGTGCATCCGCTGATCCCGTCGCGCGGCTCGGTCGGCGCATCGGGTGATCTGGCACCGCTGGCGCATCTGGCGCTGGTGACCATCGGCGAGGGCGAAGCGTTTTATCAAGGCGAACGAATGCCCGGCGGCGCGGCCTTGCAACGCGCGGGAATCGCGCCGCTGGTGCTGGAAGCGAAAGAAGGGTTGGCGCTGCTCAACGGCACACAGGCGATGACGGCGGTGGGCGGACTGGCGCTTTATGACGCCTTGCGTTTGGGCGAAGCGGCGGACGTGATCGGCGCGTTGACGCTCGAAGCCTTGCGCGGGACGCCGGTCGCCTTTGACGAGCGTATTCACGCCGTGCGCCCGCACAGCGGCCAACAGGCGAGCGCCGCGCGTTTGCGTGAATTGCTCGCGGGCAGCGCCATCCGCGAATCGCACCGCGACAAGGCCGCCGACCCGCGCGTGCAGGATGCCTATTCGCTGCGCTGCATGCCGCAAGTGCACGGCGCGGTGCGCGCTGCGCTGGCCCACGCGCGCGGCATCGTCGAGATCGAAATCAACAGCGCCACCGACAATCCGCTGATTTTTGTCGAAAGCGGCGAAGTCCTCTCCGGCGGCAACTTTCATGGCGAGCCGGTCGCGCTGGCTTTTGATTACGCCGCCATCGCCATCGCCGACCTGGCGACGATTTCCGAACGGCGCGTCGAACGGCTGGTCAATCCGCAGCTTTCCGGCCTGCCCGCGTTTCTGTCGCCGCACCCCGGCACCAACTCCGGCTTGATGATCGCGCAGGTAACAGCGGCCTCGTTGATTGCCGAAAACAACATCCTGGCGCACCCGGCCTCGGTCTTCACACTGCCGACTTCGGCGAACAAGGAAGACCACGTTTCGATGGGCATGACGGCGGCGCTCAAACTGGCGCAGATCGTGCGCAATGTTGAAACCGTTTTGGCGATTGAATTGCTCTGCGCGGCGCAGGGTCTGGAGTTTTTGAAGCCGCTGCAAACAAGCCCGCCGTTGCAGGCCGTTTATGAACAGGTGCGCGCCCTCGTGCCGCCGTTGGGGAAAGATATGCAATGGTCAGGTTATATTGCGGCACTGGGGCCGCTAGTGCGCTCTTTGGCGTCGGATTGATTGAAACGCCAAGACGCCAAGAGCGCCAAGAGAGTCACAAGGAGGTGTGTATGTCTGATGAGTTGGTGAAACGAGTATTGAGTGAACCAAGCGAAGAGGTAGACCGGTTTGCGGCATTGGTCATCGGCTGCGCGATCGAGGTTCATCGTCATTTGGGACCTGGCTATAACGAGGAAGTTTACGAAGAGTCGCTCTGTGAAGAACTACGTATAAGTGGGATCCCATTCCAGAGGCAACCCAGCTTCGCCGTGAATTACAAAGGCAAGAAAGTTGGTGAAGGCAGGCTTGATCTGCTTGTGGGAGAGTGTCTCGTCGTAGAGCTAAAGGCAGTCTCTGCGCTGGCGCCTGTTCACAGCGCGCAAGCCAAGTCTTACCTCAAAGCAACAGGCTTACAGCTTGCCTAGCTGATCAACTTCAACGTGCCCATGCTGAAAGACGGCGTCAAACGCATCATCCTTTCTTGATCGCTCTTGGCGTTCTTGGCGTTAATACCTTTCCCGAACTTTGAAACGCCAAGTCGCCAAGGACGCCATGCTGGGTCAATCATCCCAAACGCTTCTATGCTTCCCAAAAGCACTAAACGCATCGCTTTTCTCTGATCGCTCTTGGCGCTCTTGGCGCTCTTGGCGTTCTTGGCGTTCTTGGCGTTAAAACCCATCTCGAATTATGCGAACCATCAAAGCACCACACGGCACCCAACTCAGTTGCAAAGGCTGGATACAAGAAGCCGCCTTGCGCATGCTCATGAACAACCTCGATCCCGCCGTCGCCGAACGCCCCGATGATTTGGTCGTTTACGGCGGCACCGGCAAAGCCGCGCGCAACTGGCCGGCCTTCGATGCCATCGTGCGTTCATTGCAAGCGCTCGAAAACGACGAGACGTTGCTGGTGCAATCGGGCAAGCCGGTCGGCATCTTCCGCACGCACCCGGACGCGCCGCGCGTGCTCATCGCCAATTCCAATCTGGTCGGCCAATGGTCGAACTGGGACGAGTTCAACCGGCTGGATAAGCTGGGCCTGATGATGTACGGCCAGATGACCGCCGGCTCGTGGATTTACATCGGCTCGCAAGGCATCGTGCAAGGCACGTTTGAAACCTTCGCCGCCGTCGGCGTCAAACACTTTGGCGGCTCATTGAATGGCAAGCTGGTTGTCTCAGGCGGCATCGGCGGGATGGGTGGCGCGCAGCCATTGGCCGCGACGATGAACGGCGCGTGCTTCCTGGGCATTGACGTTGACCCCGCGCGCATCGAGAAACGCATCGCCACCGGCTATTGCGACGCGCTCAGTTATAACCTCGACGACGCGCTGCGCCAATTAAACGAAGCGCGGCAACAAGGCCGCGCGCTGTCAATCGGCCTAGTCGGCAATTGCGCCGACGTGCTGCCAGCGATGGTCAGGCGCAACCTCGTGCCCGACGTGCTGACGGATCAGACCAGCGCGCACGATGCGTTGAACGGCTACGTGCCGAATGGGATGACGCTGGATGAGGCGATGACGCTGCGGCGCGACAATCCGGCTGAATACGTCAAACATTCAATGGCCGCGCTGGCCGCGCACGTGCAGGCGCTGCTCGATTTGAAACGAATGGGCGCGGTGACCTTCGATTACGGCAACAACATTCGCGCGCAGGCGGCCAAAGAAGGCGTGACCGATGCGTTTGAGATCCCCGGCTTCGTGCCCGAATACATCCGCCCGCTGTTTTGCGAAGGGCGCGGCCCCTTCCGTTGGGTCGCGCTGTCGGGCAATCCCGCCGACATTCGCCGGACGGATGATCTGGCGCTGGAACTCTTCCCCGACGATCCGATTCTCGCACGCTGGATGCGGCTGGCGCGCGAACGCATTCAGTTTCAGGGCCTGCCCGCGCGCGTCTGCTGGCTCGGTTACGGCGACCGCGCGCTCTTCGGCGAGGCCTTGAACGACCTAGTGCGCAAGGGCGAACTCGAAGCGCCCATCGTCATTGGCCGCGATCATCTCGACAGCGGCTCGGTCGCTTCGCCCTATCGTGAGACCGAAGCGATGCTAGACGGTTCCGACGCGGTCGCCGATTGGCCGATCTTGAATGCGCTGGTGAACACGGCGGCGGGCGCGTCGTGGGTCTCGGTGCATAACGGCGGCGGCGTAGGCATCGGCTATTCGCTGCACGCCGGGATGGTGGTGGTGGCCGATGGCACCGACGATGCGGCGCGGCGCTTGCGGCGCGTGCTGACGACCGACCCGGGCATGGGCATCATTCGCCACGTGGACGCGGGCTATGAGAAAGCGCTTGAAGAGGCGCAAGTGCACGGTGTCAGGATTCCGCTGCAACGCGGCTGAGTGCGCAAGCGATTGAGCGTAGCGCACTGCACTGCGGCGCATACTTGCCCGCCGAAAGCTTTGAGACGCTCTATCGCGGCGTGCTGCCCGGTTGCACCTCGGCGTCAGTGCTGGCCGATGTCAGTTTGGCTGGCGTGCGTTACAGCGCCGCGCCGCGCTTGCTGGCCGCCGCCAAAATCGCGCGCAACGCCGATGGCAATTCCACCCAGCCGGTCTCAATCTTCGCGCGCTTGATTTAGACCAGCCAGTCGTTCACGAATTTCTACGCTTTCAAATCACCGACCACCAGACCGGCGATTCAGTCGAGGTGCAGCCCTAACCACTGAAAGGTAGCGCGTGGCGAGTGGCGCGTGGCGTGTGGCGGACAACAAAACTCGCCATTCGTCACTCGCCACTCGCCACTTTTGAGTAGCCTTCACAGTGACGCGGGCGCGTTTTCGGCATAACGCGCCAGCCGCTCAGCCGCGACCGCCGACACACTGAAAGCAAAATGAATTTCGAGCCGTTCGTGCAAGGCTTGCACCAGGCTCTGATCGTAAATGCGCAGGACGATGCGCGTCTGCGGCGTCAGGGCTTTGGCGTTCAGGCCGATTTCCAGATTGGTCAGGTCGTCGTTGGTGACGCTGAGCAGGGCTTTGGCGTTGAGCAACCCGGCGTCGCGCAAGGTGCGTTCGAGCCGCGCGTCGCCGATCAGCGCCGGCACGCGGCGCGCAAAGATCGTCGGCAAAAAGCGTCCCGTCGCTTGCGCATCAATGACGGCGACCGTCTCGCCGCGCTCAAGCAAGGCTTCGACCACGCGCAAGCCGACCGAGCCGAGACCGACAACGATGACGTGGCCCGCCAGCTTGATGCGGCGGCGTCCGAAGACCAGCGCCTGCCGTTTGCGCAACAACGAATCGGTAATCAGCGCAAAGATGACCGCCGTATTCGTCACGCTGGCGATCATAATCAGGATGCCGATGATTTTTGAGAGCGTCGTGGAGTCGCGCAAACTGATGTCGCCGAAGCCCACCGTCGCCATCATCGTCACGACGAAATAGAGCGCATCAATCCACTTCAGGTTTTCGGCAAAATGAAAGTAACACGTCGCCAACAGCGCCAGCAGCAAAATGAATGCGAGTGCGCGCATAACCAGCGGATCGGGTTTCCACAACACGGCAGGCTCTGTTTCGGCGGCCACGGGCGCAACCGAAAGCGCGCCTGTGGTGGTGCGCGCGGGCGCGTCAAGCGCCTCCACGAATTGGCGCACGGCCATTTCAGCCGGATTGATGAAGGAGAAATTCGTCAGGTGGCGCGCCAGCTTCTGGCCGAGACGGCTTTGTTGCAAGGTGATGACGATGGGCACGGTTTCGCTCACGGTGCGCACCGCCAGCGCCAGCCGTATGTTGAGCCGGTCTTCATCGGTGACGGCGTATACCACGCGCGTTTGGGCCAGATGGTCAGGCAAAACGTAATCGGCGCTGAGGTATTCCCAATTGCGCGGCGTTTCAGGCGCTTGGGGCGCGGGGTCAATCACGACGACCTGGCGCGCGGCCTTGGCCAAACGCTGCGCCAGGCGCAAGCCGACATGGGTCGCGCCAAAGATGACGATTTCAGGGGAAGCCGCTTTCATATGGTCAGAGTGATTCGCGTAGTTTATAAAACTCTGTGCAAGGCGGCTGACTATAAAGCAAGGCCGCCGGTCTTGCATCACCAGCGCCGACGGGAGAATCAACCGATGGAAAAACAAACCCGGCTGACCGACAGACAGATGGCCGAGGTCGTGGCCGAAGTTTCGCGCCTGTCGCAACTGCGCGAAGAATCATTGAGCCGCCAACAGGTCGAAGACATCTTGCGCGACCTGGAATTGCCCACCGATCTGTATGACGACGCCCTCGCGCAATTGCAGCGCAAGGAAGCCCTGGCGCGTGAACGGCGCCGCAATCAATGGTTCGCCGCGTTGGCGGCAACGGCGTTGATCGTGTTGCTGGCGCTGTTTTACTGGCGCATGTCGAGCCACAGCGCAACGCTGGCAAAAATCAGCGGCGAAAGCGGACGTATCACGCGCGCGGCGGATGACGGTGGCGCGCTCAACATCGTTACGCGCGACGGGCAGGACGCGGTCTTCCACGTCATCTTGCGCGCGGTGCCGCTGGGCGAAAAGCTCGCGCTGTCGTGTCAATGGACTGATCCAAACGGGCAGATTTTCAAACAGAACCAGTGGGAAACGCGCGCCACTGACAAAACCGTTTGGGCGACTTCGTGCAAATGCCAGCTTGGCGCGGCGGCTCCGGCGGGGCAGTGGAAAGTGGCGCTGCAACTCGGCGGCCGCGTCTTGAGCGAAACCAGCTTTCGGGTCGAATAGCCAGCTTCTTTTCATGATATGAGCTTCATTCTTGGTTGTTACGGCGTCGGCGACGGACAGACAGCGCGCGCGCAATTAGCGCGTCACCTCAACGTCAACAACGACTCTTCAACCCAACTCATTCACCAATTTGGCAAGGCCGACCAGGCCACGTTCAGCCTCATCGCGCGGCGTGGCGCGCACACGCACGTCAGCCAGCCAGGCGGCGTAAACAGATTTGCTTTGTCGGTCTCAGGCTTGCCGCACTATGACGATGTGTGGATTGAAACGAGCGACGCGGGTTTGAAACTGGGCCGCGACGCCTTTGGCCGCGCGACGTTGTTTTATGCCGCGCACGACGGCGTCGTTTGGTTTGCGACCCGCTTGTCATTGCTGCTGCCTTTGTTGCCGGCCAGAGAAATTTCGCTGGCCGGGCTGTATGGCTATCTCAGTTTTTCGTGGACGCCAGCGCCGCTGACCGCAGTGGCAGGCGTCAGCGCGGTTCCCGCCGGCTGCGAGGTCGTCTGGCGCGCCGGTTCGTGTGAAACGCGCCGAACGCAATCGTGGCTGACGGCCCGTGAACCCTTGTGCGATGAGGCTGCCGCCGTTGAACAATTGCGCGCCTTGCTGGAACAAAGCGGCGGCGCACAGTGCGCCGATGTGCGCGCTGAACCGGTCGGCGTGTTTCTTTCCGGCGGGTTGGATTCTTCGATCACGGCGGCGCTGCTGGTGCGCGCGGGTGTGCGGGTGCGCGCTTACACACTCGATTTCGGCGACTACGGCATGTCCGAAGCGCCCTATGCCGAAAGCGTCGCGCGCCATTTGCAAATCCCGCTGGTCAAAGTTGACGCCACGCCCCGCCGCATTCGCCAGGCCCTGCCCGCCACGGCGCGCGCGCTCGATCAGCCCTACGGCGACGGCGTCACCGTGCCGCTGTATTTGCTCAACCAGGCCGCTGCCAACGATGTCGGTTGTGTGTTCAACGGCGAAGGCGGCGATCAGTTGTTCGCCGGTTGGACGAACAAGCCGCTGATTGCCGCTGGCGTTTACAAAGAAGTCGTGGGACAAGATGGTATCTTGTCCCATAGCGGCGGGGACAAGATACCATCTTGTCCCACAGACACATTTACTACGGCGTATTTGCGCACCTTTCATCGCTTGCACGGTTACGAAGCGGCAGTCTTCCAGCCAGCGCTGCGCGAGCGGCTGCAAGCATTCAGCGTGACCGATTGGCTTGCCGACGCGCTCGCCGCCGCGCCCGGCAGTTCGTTGTTAGCGCGCTTGCGCCGCGCCAATCTCATGCTCAAAGGCGCGCAAAACATTCAACCGCGCGCGACCAATCTGGCGCTGGCGCACGGCTTGAAATTGCGCACACCATTCTGTTCGCCAGCACTGGCCGCCTGGACGTTCGGCGTCAGCGATGAATTGTTTCTGCGCGGCGCGTGTGAAAAGTATTTGCTGAAACGCGCGGTTGAGCCGTGGCTGCCAGCCGATGTCGTCTGGCGCGAAAAACGCGGCATGGGCGCGCCGCTCACCGCCTGGTGTCTGGGGCCGTTGTGGCGCGAACTCGGACGCTGGCTCGATCCGGCTTCGCTCAAAAACGGCGGCGTCTTTCAAGCCGACCTCGCGTTGCGCGTGGCGACGGGCGCGTTGAGCGGACAATTGCAAGGCCGCCGCATCGGCGAAATTCTTTGGCTTTTGCTGCTGTGGCAGGTCTGGCGGCACGAATGTTTTTCTGACGAAGCCGCGCCAACACGACCAGCGGCTTACAATCCATTTTGGTTGCCAGCGCGGTGGTGGCAGTTTAAGCAACGACTCGCCAATGGGTAGCGCTACGCGGATGACGCGGGTGCGGCGGATTTTCGCGGATTCTTTTTCTGCTTTGTTATCCGCGCTGATCCGCCGCGTCCGCGTCATCCGCGTAACCATTGCTCTGACATATAAAATGCTTTCAACTTCGCTCGCTCATCAATTGCTCGCGCGTTACGGCTCACCGTTGTATTGCTACGACGCTGAACGTTTGCGCGCCGACATCGCGCGCATCACACGCGCCGTGCCGTATGCGGGCACGCGCTTTCATTTCGCCAGCGTCGTCAACGGCAACCTCGCGTTGTTACGCCTCTTTCGCGCGGCGGGTTGGGGCTTGCACGCCAATACGCCGGGCGATGTCTTTCTAGGCTTGCGCGCGGGCTTCACGCCGCCAGAGATCGTCTTCAGCGGCGGCCACCTCACGCGCCCGGAGATGGCCGAACTGTTGGCGCAAGGCATCGGCACGATCAACCTGGACAGCCTCGCGCAACTCGAACAATGCGGTGAGGCGATCGAAGCGCAGCCGCCCGCGACCATGCCGCGTCTAGGCTTTCGCCTGAATCTGCCTGCGGTGACGGGCGAAAATCGCACGGGCGTGAGCGTGGATGAATTGCGCGCCGCCGTGCCGCTAGCCGCGCGTTACGGCTTAAAAGTCAGCGGCCTGCATTTTTATCGCGGCACCGGCACGAACGCGACGGCGGCGTTTACCGAATCCATCGCCGCCGTGCTCGACGCCGGGCGCGCGCTGCCGGATTGGAGCTATCTCGATTTCGGCGGCGGCTTCGGCTATCCCTATCGCGCTGAAACCGCCGGGTTCGATTGGGAACTGTTCGGCGCTGAATTGACGCGTCAACTCAACGCGTTTGAACGTCCGTTGGCGCTGGTGATCGAACCCGGACGCGCGGCCATCGCGGGTTGCGGCGTATTGCTGGCGACGGTCGTCGCCGTCAAATGGCAAGGCGCCAGGCAAATCGCGGGCGTAGACAGTTCCATCGCCAACATCGCCGTCCTGAGCGTGCACGGCGGCCAGCGCCAGATCAGCGCGTTGAAAGAACACGCCGACGAATGCTTCACGACGGACGTTTGCGGCAACACGACCTTTTCGCGCGATTACCTGGGACGCGGCTGCCGGTTGCCGCGGCTGCAACCCGGCGACGTGCTCGCCATTCAGGCTGCCGGCGCGTATGGCTATGCGATGGCGACGCACTTTTTGCATCGGCCCCGTCCGGCGGAAGTGTTGCTCGAAGCAGGCGCGCCGCGTTTGATTCGCCAGCGCGAAACCTATGACGCGCTGTTGGCGCAACAGTGCGACGAACACAAATGAGGAGAACAACCCGGTGAAATGCATCAAGTGTGGGCAGGACAACAAGCTCAAAGAACGCACCGCCAACCACGGGCATTGCATGAGTTGCCAGCATCCGTTCGTCTTTGACCCGAAGGCGGAGAAGGACGGCGACATGAATTTCACCGATGCCTTTTTTCAGCACTTCCTCGACGCGGCGACGGCGCAAGGCACGCTGCAGGTGACGCGGCAACAGTTGTTTTATGTGTTCAATGCGCGTTACCTGCGGCGGCAGACAAACTGGTTTAACGTCTTGGGCGTTTTGCTGTTGCTGGCCGGGCTGCCGATGATTTTTTTGGGCGGGAGCGTCTCGGCAATTTTTTTCGTCTTTTGGGTTTTGTGCTGGGCGTGCGCGCTGATTTGCCTCGTTCCCGCTTGGCGCGAACGCTGGTTCCCGCCTGAACCAAAGCCCGCGCCCATCACCCAATCGCAATTCACGCTCTGGCTGGAACGCTGGCACAAAGCCAACGGCGTGACGAAGCAATTGCTGCCGCCGCCGCCGAAACAAGCGCCCCTTCGGGTGAAAGAAGAGGTGACGAAATACAGCTTTGACCGCGTCGTCGTTTGCCAGCGCGACACGCTGGCGCAATTTCTGATCGCCAATCACTTCCACTTTGAACACAACTGCGCCGTGCTCAGCATCAGCGGCTACCCGCACAACCTGTTCGACACGGTGATGGAAATGTTGCGCCGCAATCCCGATTTGAAAGTCTATGCCTTGCACGACGCCAGCGCCGAAGGCGTGCAGATGCCGCGCCGTTTATTGACCGAGAAACAATGGTTCAAGGATTTTCCCAACGTCCAGATTTTCGATTTGGGATTGATGCCGCGTCAGGTGCTGCAACGTCCGTTGTTGCTGAGCGAAAAAGGTAGCCGGGCCGCTGAGGTCATCGTGCTGACGGGCGCGCTCAAGCAGAACCTGCAACCCGCGGAACTCAACTGGCTGACGCAAGGCAACGTCGTTGAACTCGAAGCCATTCACCCGCAACGGCTGTTGCAAATGCTCGCGCTCGGCATCGCCAAAAGCCGCGACCCCAACGCTGTTGATACTTATGTCGCGGTGGATTCCGGCTCCGGCGACGGCGCGTTGTATGTGTATTCGTCGGATAGCTTCGGCTGAACTCCTTAAAGTAGATAACAGTTTGCTGGCAAGGGAATCACGGCAAAGGAATCATTGTGCCAGTCAATTGAAGGCATTCCTTTGCCCGGATTCCTCTGCCAGATATTCACCGCTTGTTCGCGGCTTGCAACCAGAATTCGAGACTGACCAGCAACCACAGCTTCACGCCGTACCGCGACCAGGTGTCGCCGCGATAATTCAGCCAATCATCAACGACTGCTGGATTGAGAAACTCACGGATGCGCGCGTGCCGGTGGGTGAGCAACGCGCGCGCCTGTTTGCGCCAGTACGCGCGAAACCACAATTGCACCGGCACCATCATGCCGCTTTTCGGGCGCTGCAAAATGCGCGCGGGTAACAGATCGCTGACGGCGGCTTTGAGCACGGCTTTTTCTTCGGCGCCGCTCAGTTTGAATTCGGGCGGAATCGTCAGGCTGAGCGCGACGACGCGCTGATCAAAGAGCGGCGACAAACCGCGCAGGCCGCAATGGCGCGTGAGATTGTTGACCTTGGTGAGAATGTGATCGGCGCCTTTGAACTTGGTATTGATGAACATCAGCCGGTTGAGAAAGTCGCCGCCGCCAGCGAGTTCGGGCGCAAAGACGGAGGGATCGTCTTTCACCGCGCGCCAGACGTCGGGCAATAACAAGCGCGGCAAATCATTCGCGCATTTTTGAAAGGAAGCCAGATAGCTCGGCAACAAGTCATCCGTCACGGCGGCGTGCGCGGCCTCCTGCGCGGCCTCGTGCGCGGCCTCCTGCGCAGAACGATACAAACGATTGAGCAGCATCGGCTGATTTTTGGGCCCGCCGAAACAGGGGTCGCCGCCTTCGCCGTTGAGAATGACGTTGACCGACTGTTTGGCCGCGCGGCCGAGAATCAAATTCGGAATCGTCAACGGATCGCCAATCGGGTCATCGAGCGCGGCCATCGTTTCGGGCAACAGTTCCCACATCTGCGCGGTTTTGATTTCGATGATGTGATGCTCGGCGCCGCAATGCGCGGCGACGAGGCTGGAGTATTCCAACTCGTTCGGCGTCTCGGCGCCGAAGTGAATCGAATAGGTATGCACCGGCCTGTCGTGCAAACGTCGGGCGAGCGCGACGACGGCGCTTGAATCCAGCCCGCCTGAAAGGTAACAGCCGACGGGTTCATTCGCGGGCAGGCATTCGCCGACGACTTCTTCGAGCGCGGCGCGCAAACGTTTCGCATGCCATTCCAATGGCTGCGTCTCATCAGTCAATTGCTCGCGGATTTCCCAATACGTCTGCCGTTCGCCCGCTGGCAGGCGCAACAAAGTGCCGGGCCGCAATTCGCTGACGCCCTGCCACAGCGTGCGTGCGCCCGGCACAAAGGCGCAGCACAGATAATCGCGCAAGGCGACGAGATCAATGGCCGGAGACAACTGTTGCGCCAGCGTGCGCAAGCGCGACGCCGCATACACCGTCGCGCCGCGCGTTGAATAATAGATCGTCGCCGCGCCGACGGCATCGCGCGCCAGCCACAGTTCGCGCCGCGCGGCATCCCACACGGCGATGCCGAACTGCCCTTGCAAAAAACGCACGGCGTCGCTGCCGTGCGTTTCCCATAACGCCGCGATGATTTCAGCGTCGGTCAAGGCGGCATCAGCCGTTGGCAGCGTGCGCAACAACTGCGCGCGATTGCTTAGCCAAGCTTCGCCAATGACGAAGATGTTTTGGTTGCGGCTGGCGGCGGGCGCTGATCCGAAAACGGAAAGCGGTGCGGCCTGCCACGCCGCGCGTTCAACGCCGGCGTCCGCGTCGCCCAAGGCTAGCCACCAATCAGCGTGCATCTTCATTGACGATTCTCACTGCGCGATAAATGCAGCCACGAATGCTGGGGTTAAAAATCAAGCAGGTCTTTGACGATTTGCTCTACCGCAAGCAATGTTTGATTCGAGCGGGTGGGCGGATCAAAGTTGGCAAACCAGACTTCACCGCGCTGGGGGTCAGGCAAGTTCGGCATGGTCAGACTCCGGGCGCGTTGGCGTATTCAGACCAGTCTTCGTACGCCAAGCCCTCGGCGGCAGCGGCATCCCACGCGTTGTGTTCGCGTTCGATCTCAGACCATGCTTCGGGTTGCTGCTGCAAAATGGCGTAAGCGGAATTCGCTTCTTCAATGAAAAGCTTGCGGCGCAACTCTTCGACGGCGCGCTCAACGATTTCCTGATCTGATCGCGCCGGCTTCTCGGCGAGCGCGCGAATGGTGTGTTGCGCTTGGGCGCTGACCTCGATGGTGAGCAGATTGGCAGCCGGCATAAACGATCCTTTCGTAAAAAACAGCGGGTCGTAAAAAACAGCGGGTCGTAAAAAACAGCGGGTCGTAAAAAACAGCGGGTCGTAAAAAACAGCGGGTCGTAAAAAACAGCGGGTCGTAAAAAACAGCGGGTCGTAAAAA
>JANOWX010001036.1:0-2169 GCA_031418175.1 Acidobacteriota bacterium
CGAAGGCGTGGTCTTGTCGCGCGGTTCGGTGGCCGAAGCGGTGTACGCCTCCGGCGCGTTCTTCCCTATCCTGCCGCCGCAACAGATTGACGGGCGCTGGCTGAGCGATGGCGCCTACAGCGCGCCCGTGCCGGTGATCGAAGCGGTCAAGCGCAACATGGACGTCATCATCGCGATGGATTTTGCCGAACGTTCGACCACTGAACCGCAAGGCTTCCTCGATTGTTTTTACCGCTACGTTGACACCCATATGACCACGCTCAAACGCAGCCAGATGTTTCTGTCCATCGAACTGCACCACCACGAGATCATCACCATCGAGGTCAACTTCGACCAGCCGATCAGCTTCCGCGCGACTAATGCCCTGGAATCGGTGCTGACCAAAGGCGCAGAGGCCGTCGCCCATAACAAAGAAACCATCCTGGCGGCGATCCGCAGTTTTGCAGAGACGAGGAGGGAGGAATGATGGAGTTAGCTCAAAGCCAAAAACATTCAGACAGGATTAACTGGATTTTCAGGATTCACAGGATGCTTTTCAGAAAATCCTGTCAATCCTGCGAATCCTGTCAATCCTGTCTGAAGCAACATCGTCACTTGGTGCGCCTTGCTTTCGTGGGCGCGCCACTCTTGCTGGCCTTGCTTTCGACGCTCGCGTTTGCCCAAGAGACGCTCACGCTCGACCAAGCCATCACCCGCGCGTTGCAACACAACCGCCTCATCAAAAACGACGAGATCGAAATCGCCAAAGCCGCCGAACGCATCGAGATTGCCCGCACGCGCCGCCTGCCCGAATTCGAGATCAGCGCGCTGGGCTTGCAACCGTTCACGCCGCTGGATTTCCGTTTCCAGCGCGGCAGCCTGGGGTTGCTGCCCGGCGGCACGGCTTTCCCGACGCGCGACACCACCGTCGGCAGCGGCTTCACGCCGAGGGCCTTCATCACCGCGCGCCTCGCAACCCCTCACGCAACTGCGCCGCGTCAACCTGAGCATCCAACTCGAAACGCTCAACCAACGCCTGGCTGAAACCAAACTCGAAACGCAACGCCGCCACGTCACCAATCAGGTCAAACGCGCCTATTACGCCACGCTGCAAACCCGCAGCGCGCTGGCCGCGCTGGAAAAATCGCTCAAACTGCACCGCGAGCTGGACCGCCTGGTCGGCGAATATGTCGTCCAGAAAGTCGTGCTTGCCGCCGACAGCCTCGATGTCAAAACCCAGCTTGCCAACGACGAATACGAAGCCGTGCGCCTGGGCAACGCGCTGGCCGCGCAAAAAGAACAACTCAATCAATTGCTGGGCCGCGACCTGCGCGACGCTTTCGAGGTCGCGCCCGCCGCCGAATTGGCGCTCGCCGAATTCGAACTAAAAGCCGCGCAAACACGCGCGCTGGAACAGCGCGGCGAATTGCAGGAAGCGCGTTTGAAACAGCAACAGGCCAGCACCGCGCGCCGTTTGAAACAAGCCGAAGAGTTGCCCGAAGTCAGTCTGACAATGGGCACCTTCGCCCCGCTCGGCCTCGAATTCGTCCCGCGCACCATCACCGGCATCGGCCTGTCGCTCAAGTGGGAACCGTTCGATTGGGGCCGCCGCAAACGCGAACTGGCGCTGGCCAGCCGCGCCATCGAACAAACCGCCAATCTGGCGCGCGAAGCCGAAACGCAAATCCTGCTCGACGTGAACACGCGCTTCCGCAAACTGACCGAAGCGCGCGCCCTGCTGCGCGTCGCCCAAGCCGCGCAAGCCGCCACGACCGAAAAGCTGCGCGTGGCGACCAACAAGTTCAAACAGGAAAGCGCGCTCTTCCGCGACGTGCTGCAAACCCAGGCGGCCGTCGCCGACGCGAATCATCAATATCAACAGGCGCTCCTGGCGTTTTTGACCGCGCGCGCCGACTTTGAAAAAGCGCTGGGAGAATGACCCTGGGTACGCATCGCTTCCAGCGTGCGGACCTGGCGTCAGACCGATGAATGCCGGAGGAATCCCTTTCAGCATCAGTCGGTCTAATGCCAAGCCTGCACGCTGGAAGCGGTGCGTACCCAGGTGGAGGCCGCCACCGATGAAACATCAACTTGTCTTGCTCTTGCTGCTGGCCGCCGCCAACACGGCTTGCAACAAAGCCACCGCCTACGAAAAACCGCTCACGCCCGTGCGCGTGACCGGCGCGCAAA
>JANOWX010001037.1:0-2737 GCA_031418175.1 Acidobacteriota bacterium
GCGCGCCCGGACAAGCTAAAGCTTGAACTCTAAACGCCTGGTCGCCAGTGCTGCATTTTCTACCAGTGTTCCAAACTTGGTTGTTCTGATTTAGCGCAGATGGTTGCGGTCATGGCTAGGGCGAGCGGAACGGGTAAATGCCGATTCCTGCGGTCTGGGTATTCCCATCCGAGCAGCGGTGTCGTTCAGTAAAAGCCACTACGCTTGAGCGGCTCGGCTTGCCTGGTTTGGAAAAGCTGGGCAGGTTTCCATGGCGCCGCCGCGCTAAGCCTCCCTCGTAGTATCGAATTTATTCGTTACGCGCCGAAGCCAATAAATTCGCAACTACAAGGCGTATGCGGCGGCGCCAGCGCGCGCCTGCGAAAAGCAGGGCGCACAGCACCAGGCCGAAGGCGAGCGGCTTGCGCCAGCGGGCGGGCCGGTGGCGGCTTTGCGCAACGGGCTGACCGTCGCGCGCGCGCAGCGGCTTGGCAGTGGCGGGCGGCGCGCCGGTGGTGGCCGACCATGCGGCCGCGCGTTCGGCCAGCGGCGCGTTGTCCTCGGGATAGGCTTTGAGTTCAGCGGTGACACCATTGCCAAAAGCCGTGCTGTCAAAGACTGTCACGCCGGGCACGGGTGCGAGCACGATTTCGTGCCAGCCCTGGCGGTCGGCGTGGTTGGTGTCGGTCAGGGCGAAGCTGACCGGCGTGTTGCCGAACGTGAAAGGCGCTGCGAACTCGCATTCGATGCGCAGGGTGAGCAGTTTGACCGCGCCGGGCAGCAGCGCGAGCGTTTGGCTGCGCGCGCGCAACGCGCGCGGCTGGCCGTCCGCTGTCAATTGCAGACCGGCCAACCACTGCGGCAGTTGGCGCGCCAGCCAGGCGTCTTTTTCAGGCTTTGAGTAAAGGCCGTCGCGGTTGGCATCCAGCGTTTGCAGTTCTTGGAAGGCGGCGAGTTCCGCGTAATCCACCACGTAACGCAGCCGCAGCCCGTCGGCGTCTGTCTCGATGCGCGTGTAATGGCTGACGGTGAAATTGCCGAGCGGGTGCGGCGCGGCGCGGCTGGTTGCCAACAGCGCGAACGTGGCGAACAAGATGAGGCGGGCGGTGGGTTGCATCGGTTTCACCCTGGGTGCGCACGGCTTCCAGCCTGCGGGCGTGGCGGTGAACCGAACAATGCCGGAGGGTTTCCTTTCAGCCTCAGTCCGTCCGCCGCCACGCCCGCAGGCTGGAAGCCATGCGTCCCCAGGCGCGTGTTCCTCATTTGTTCAAGGCCGCTGCCGCCTGCTGCGCTTGCAACGGGTCGAATTGCGGATTGAGTTGCAAGGCGCGTTGCAAATGCGCGCGCGCGGCGGCTTCGTCGCCGGCGGCGCGCGCGATCAGGCCGGCGTGATAAAACAGCCGGGCGTCCTGCGTGCCCAACCGCAGCGCATCTTTGCTGGCTTGTTGCGCGGCGCTGATTTGACCGGCTTTGAGCGCCGTCCAGGCGAGCGCGTCCGCGCCGTAAATATCGCGGCGCACGGCGTATTCGCGTTGCGCGGCTTGATAGGCTTCAACCGCGTTCAAATCATGATCGGCGTAAAAGAGCGCGAGTTGGCGGTTGTAAAGCTCGCCTTGGGCTCGACTGAGACGCGCAAGTTGTTCACAGAGCGCGTATTGCGTGGCGGCCTCGTTGGCGCGGCCAGCCAATTGATAAAGATCGCCGAGCGCCGCGACCGTGAGCGGTTCGGGCAACAGGCGCGTGGCGCGTTCATATTGTTCGATCGCGCCGTTCAGATCGCCCAACGCGGCGCGCGCGCGGCCCAGTCCGGCGAGGGCGCGATAGTAAGCGGGAAAGGTCGTCAGGGCGTCGCGGTAATGCTGTTCGGCGGCGGCGTATTGGCCCGTGCTGAAGGCGGTCTCGCCCAATTGCCAATGGCACCAGGCGACGCTTTCGCGCGCGGGCGGCACGGCGGCCAGCGCGGCGCGCAACGCGTTTTCGTAATGCCCGCGTTCACGCGGGTGGTCGCCGCGCAGGGCCGCCAGGCGCGCCAGCCGTGTTTCGGCGGCGAGCCCGCCGGGGGCGAGTTGCGCGAGTTTTTGAATGCTGGCCGTGGCCGCTTCATATTCGCCGAGTTCAAGCTGCGCGTCGCCGAGCAGTTGATAGGGATAGGGCTTGCCGCCATCCAGTTGCGCGAGTTGCTGGGCATGTTCGCGCGCGGCGGCAAAGTTGTGAGACGCGAATTCGGTCTGCGCGAGCAGGCTCAGGCCGCCGCGATTCATTTCGGCGGGCACCGATTTGAGCGAGGCCTGGGCGGCGCGCGCGGCCAAATCGAGAAAGGTCAGGTTGCCGGTTTCGCGCAGTTGTTCGAGGTAATAACCGCCGAGTTTGTTTTGCGCGACGATGTCGTCGGGATCGCCTTTAACGCGCGCTTCCAGCCAGCGCAGGGCCTGGGCGCGCGCGTCGGATTCGGATGGCAAGGCGGCGGGCAACGGGGCGGCGGGGCTTTCGTTTGATGTATGCGCCGCGCCGCAGCCTGCCAGGCTGAGCGTGGCGAACAGCAAGGCGCAGAGCGCGAGCAGATTGGTTTTCATGGCGCTGCAACAGAAGGCCGGGGTAGGACGGACTTTAGTCTGTCCGTCCCACCCCATTCAGCTATCCGGGCGAGTAGGACGGACTTTAGTCTGTCCGTCCCACCCCATTCAGCTATCCGGGCGAGTAGGACGGACTTTAGTCTGTCCGTCCCACCCATTCAGCTATCCGGGCGAGTAGGACAGAC
>JANOWX010001038.1:0-1965 GCA_031418175.1 Acidobacteriota bacterium
CTGATGCTGGCGGAAATTCACGAACGGGTGCGCGCGGGACGGAGCTTTGCGTTTGAGACGACGTTGAGCGGGTTGAGTTACGCGCGGTTGATTCCGCGCTGGCGGGCTGACGGCTATCGCGTGACGCTGCTCTTTCTGAGCTTGCCTGATCCCGCTACGGCCATCGCGCGAGTGGCGGCGCGCGTGGCGCAAGGCGGTCACGACATACCTGTCGAGACGATCATCCGCCGCTTTCACGCGGGGCTGGCAAACTTTCGAGCCAAGTATCAGGCGCTGGTTGATGAATGGCGACTTTATGATAATGCAGGCGACAAACCGGTCTTGCGAGAAAGGGCTGAAAACAGATGAGCGACGAAATGAACAGGCAGGCAGATTTAGTAGGCGCACAAATCGAAGCCGCCTTGTTACGCGCGGCACAAAAAGCCAGAGCATTGGCGGAACAAACCCACACGCCATTTATCATTTGGCGTGATGGCAAAGTCATCAATCTGACTGAAGTGGAATCACAGGAAAACGAAATAGCCCCGCAACCTTTATTGACACAAAAGCCCTGAATGGCCGCTGTTTGGGAAATAAATCCGGGTAATAACTTTGGTGGAATGGCATAAACCCTTTCATTGCATAATCATTTATTGCCCAAAACGCCCCGAATAAATCATAAAGCCCCAGAAAGTTTGTTTATATGAGCCGGGAAATGTCCGAAGACAGACTGGTGCAGCAAACCGTCGCTGATTATTTGCGCGATGCGTTGCACTGGAAATCTGTCTATGCCTTCAATGATGAAGTGTTGGGCGCGGAAGGCACATTGGGGCGCAGCACCGAACAAGCAGTCGTCCTGACGCGCCACTTGCGCCAGGCACTGGTCAAATTCAATCCCGGCCTGCCCGCTGACGCCTACGATTCAGCCATCAAACAGTTGACCGAAACCAGCGTGGCGAAGACGGCGCTGCAAACCAACCGCGAAAAATACAAGCTGTGCAAAGACGGCGTGCCGGTCAAATACCGCAACACCAAAGGCGCATTTGAAGAGCGCCGCTTGCGCGTTTTCGATTTCACCGAACCAGAGAACAATGACTTTCTGGTCGTGCGCGAACTGTGGGTGCAAGGTGCGCCCTACCGCCGCCGCCCTGACATCATCTGCTTCGTCAATGGCTTGCCGCTGGTCTTCTTTGAACTCAAGAACATCCACAAAGACATTCGCCGCGCCTACAACGAAAACCTGACTGATTACAAAGACACCATCCCGCACGTTTTCGCTCACAACGCCATCATCGTTTTGAGCAATGGCGACGGGGCCAAGCTCGGCTCAGTGTCGAGCAAATATGAGCACTTCCACGAATGGAAGCGGTTGCACGAAGAAGACCCCGGCGTGGTTGATCTGGAAACAATGCTAAAAGGCGTTTGCTCAAAGCGGAACCTGTTGGACATTTTCGAGAACTTCATCGCCTTTGACGAAACGACGGGCAAGCTGGTCAAGATCGTGGCGCGCAACCATCAATTCCTGGGCGTCAATCTTGCCGTCGAAGCCGTCCGCAACCGCGAAGAACGCAACGGGCAGCTTGGCGTCTTCTGGCATACGCAAGGCAGCGGCAAGTCTTATTCAATGGTCTTCTTTGCCGAAAAGGTACATCGCAAGCTGTCCGGCAACTTCACCTTTCTGATCCTGACCGACCGCGACGATCTGGACGACCAGATTTACAAGACCTTCGCCGGTTGCGGCGTTGCCGACCACAAAAAAGACGAATGCCGCGCCGCCTCGGGCCATCATCTGGAAAAGCTGTTGCGCGCTGACAAGCCCTACGTCTTCACGATGATTCAGAAGTTCAACCAGGACGTTGACCCTCAACATCCTTACTCCAACCGCGATGACATCATCGTGATTTCAGACGAAGCCCACCGCACACAATACGGACGGCTGGCAATCAACATGCGGAACGGGTTGCCGCGCGCCAATTACATCGGTTT
>JANOWX010001039.1:0-17278 GCA_031418175.1 Acidobacteriota bacterium
GGCGGGATGGACCCGGCGCAGATGGAAAGCTTCCTCGTGTCGTATTACGAGTATCACTTCCTTTACGTCGCGGGCATCGAGCACGTCGAATCGAAATCCATCCAGAACACCGGCCTGTTGAAACTCTTCTTTCACCCCGGCACCGATATGAGCCAGGCGCTGGCGCAAGTCATCGCTTACGTCGAACGCTCGAAAGCCTTCATGCCGCCGGGCACGGTGAATCCGTTTGTGATGCGCTTTGATTCGGGCAGCGTGCCAGTCGGGCAACTCGTCTTTTCGAGCGAAGCGCGCACGCTGGGCGAGATTTCGGATTTGGCGCTGTTCCGCGTGCGGCCTTTGTTTTCAACCTTGCCGGGCGTTTCGGCGCCGCCGCCGTTTGGCGGCAACCAGCGCACGGTGCTGGTGCGCGTTGATCCCGAAAAGCTGCGCGCGTTCAACATGTCGCCCGAAGAGGTTGTCAAAGCCGTCGCGGCGGGCAATGCGATTTTGCCATCGGGCACGCTGCGCACGGGCGATCTGGCGCGCATCGCGGCGATCAATGGTGTTGTCCGTGACATTCAGGAACTGGCCGACCTGCCGATTCGCGCGGGCGCGGGGACGAATGTGTACGTGCGCGACGTGGGCCGCGTCGAAAACGGCAGCGATGTTTTGACTGGGTATGGCTACGTCAACGGCAAGCGCGCGGTCTACATTCCCGTCACCAAACGCGCGGAGGCTTCGACGCTGGATGTCATCAACCGCGTCAAGGCCGAGTTGCCGAAGTTCGCGGCGCTGGTGCCCGAAGACATCAAGATCACCTTTGAACTCGACCAATCGGGCATCGTCAAAAATTCGTTGCGCGGGCTGATTTTCGAGGGCGCGCTGGGTGCGTTGTTGACGGGCCTGATGGTGCTGCTGTTTTTGCGCGATCTGCGCAGCGCCGTGATTGTGGTGCTGACAATTCCCTTTGCGTTGCTGGCGGGCGTCGTCGGCTTGTGGCTGACCGGCCAGACGATCAACGTGATGACGCTGGGCGGACTGGCGCTGGCCGTCGGCATTCTGGTGGACGAAGCGACGGTCGAGATCGAGAACGTCAACACGCATTTGATGAATGGCGAACCGCCGCGCATCGCCGCGTTCAAAGCGGCCAGCCAGACGGTGATGCCGCGCTTGCTCTCAATGCTGGCGGTGCTGGCGGTCTTCGTGCCATCGCTGTTTATGACCGGCGTGTCGCGCGCGCTGTTCGTGCCGCTCTCGCTGGCGGTGGGCTTTGCGATGCTGGCGTCGTATCTGCTGTCGAGCACGCTGGTGCCGGTGTCGGCAGCGTGGCTGTTGCGAGGCGGTACCGCGAGCGGTAGCGACCGGGTCGGCGCTTTCGCCCGCCTGCAACAGCTTTACGGCGAGTCCATCGCCGGCTTGATGAAAGCGCGCTGGCTGGTCTTTGCCGTGTACCTGATCGTCACGCTAGGCGTGATCGCGCTCATCGGCACGCGGCTGGGCACCGACATTTTTCCCAACGTAGACACGGGCATGTTCCAACTGCGGATGCGCGCGCCGACCGGTACGCGCGTCGAACGCACCGAACTCGTTTTGCAAAAAGCGCTCGAGACAATCAATACCGAGACAGTCGGCAACGTAGCCATCTCGCTCGGCTTCGTCGGCATTCAACCGCCTAGCTTCCCGGTCAACGTGATTCATCTGTGGACAAGCGGGCCGCACGAAGCCGTGCTGACCGTCGCGCTCAAAAAAGGCTCCGGCGTGCGCGTCGAAGCGTTGAAAGAACGCCTGCGCCAACGGCTGCCCGAAGTCATCCCCGGCGTCGCGCTCTCGTTCGAGGCCGGCGATGTCATCACCAAGATCATGAATTTCGGCGCGCCCACGCCCATTGAAGTCGTGATGAGCGGCCCCAACCTCGCCAACAATCGCGCCTTCGCGGACAAGGTGCTGGCCGAGATGAAAAAGATCGCCGCGTTGCGCGACCTGCAATTCGAGCAACCGCTCGATTACCCGACCGTCAACATCAACGTAGACCGCAAACGCGCCGGCCAATTGGGCGTGACCGTCGAACAGGTCGGGCGCTCGCTGGTGGCCGCGACTTCGTCCAGCCGCTTTACGCAGCCGATTTACTGGCGCGACCCAGCCAGCGGCACGGCCTACCAAGTCCAAGTCGAAGTCCCGCAGGCGCGCATGAATTCCATCGAAGACATCCAGAGCATCCCCGTCACGATGGGCGCGAACGGCGCGCGCGCGCTCGCCGGGGACGTGGCCGAAATCAGCTACGGCACGATGGTGGGCGAGTACGACCGCTACAATCAGCAACGCATGGTCACGATCATCGGCAACATCGCGGGCCGCGACCTGGCGGGCGTTGCGCGCGAAGTCAACGACGCCGTCAAACGCGCGGGCGAACCGCCGCGCGGCGTCACCGTCGCCCTGCGCGGCCAGGTGCCGCCGATGGAACAGACGCTCTCAGGTTTGCGCTTCGGGTTATTGCTGGCGATAGCAGTGATTTTTTTGCTGCTGACGGCCAACTTCCAATCGCTGCGGCTGGCGCTGGCGATCATCGCCATGATTCCGGCGGTGGTGGCGGGCGTGGTGCTGGCGCTATGGCTGACGGGCACGACGCTGAACGTGCAATCGTATATGGGCGCGATCATGGCGATTGGCGTTTCGGTCGCGAACGCAATCCTGCTGGTGACGTTTGCCGAACAGCAACGCCGCGCGGGTTTGAATGCGGCAGACGCGGCGGCCACAGGCGCACGCAGCCGTTTGCGTCCGATCTTGATGACGAGTTTTGCGATGATTGCGGGGATGCTGCCGCTGGCGTTGGCCTTGGGCGAAGGCGGTGAGCAGACGGCGCCGTTGGGACGCGCGGTGATTGGCGGGTTGGCGGCTTCGACGATGGCGGTGCTGTTGATCTTGCCCGCGTTGTTCGCGTTGGCGCAGCGGAAGGCGAGTGCGGGGTCGGGGTCGTTGCATCCTGACGATGCGGAACTTATTGGATGATTGGATGAAGGCAACGGCTTCGCGGCGTAAGCCTTCGTGGTAAGATGGGCGAGAGGGATCACGTTATGGAAATCAGCGTTAACTTGCCGACCAGTTTGTATCAGAACGTCTCTGCACTCGCGCAGGCGAAGCAAAAGAGCATGGCCGAGGTTATCAAAAGCGCGGTCAGGAAAGCTGTGCTTGAAGACTCGCTTGAGATTGAAGAACAGGCGAAATTGATCGAACAAAGCATACGGCTTTGCTCGGATGAAGAAGTGCTGGCCTTGGCTCGCATGCAGATGCCCGATGATGAACGCTTGAAGCGTTTGTTTGAAAAAAATCGGGAAGGCGTCTTGACGAAAAAAGAACGCGCCGAACTGACCAAAGCCGTCGCACAAACCCAACTCAATGACCTGCGCAAAGCCTTCGGTATCGTGGAAGCCAAAAAGCGCGGATTGATGGGATGAGCAAGCTTGCGCCAGAACTCGAGGCCGAAATCCGCGCTGCGTCAAAGCAGCGCTGTGGCTATTGCCTGACGCCGCAAATCCTGACTTCTTATAAACTCGAACTCGAACATATCTGCCCCATCTCAAAAGGCGGAGCTTCCAAAAAAGAAAACCTTTGTCTGGCTTGCCGTCATTGCAACCTTTTCAAAGCAGCCAAAGTTTTCGGCCTTGATGTGCTAACTGCCAGAAAGGTGAAACTCTTCCATCCAAACCGGCAAAACTGGTCAGAACATTTCGACTGGGACGAAGACAAAGCCTCGGTGATCGGCAAAACGGCTTGCGGGCGGGCTACGATTTATACGTTGAAAATGAACGATGAACTGCAAACCAACGCCCGCCAAGTATGGAAGCTGACGGGCTTGTTTCCGCCGGAAAACGAATAATTATGCACTCACAAATTTGTGTCGCCAGCGGTGACACAAATTTTTCTTCGCGGCTGTGCCGCAGTGATGAGCGGAAAGCTACGACCTTTCCGAGACACGCGCTTCTTCAACGTATGGAGTGCGGTCGGCTTGCCGCCGCTTTCCGTTCGTCGCGCGAGACTTTCGCTTAAACGCGAATCGTTCGCTGGCAAAAGCAAAAGCGGCAGCACTCTGTACGCTTAAACGCGAATCGTTCGCAGGCAAAAGCAAAAGCGGCGGCAAGCCGACCGCACTCCATAGGCTTTGGTTCTCAATAAATGAAAGAAAGAAACCGCATCACCTTCCGAACGCCTTGCTGGCTGGCGGCTTTGCTGTGGCTGGCAGTCGTCACCGCGCAGGCGCAATCGGTCGTCACCCTGACCGCCGACCAACTGCAAAACGGCAAGGCCGTCGAACTCGACAAGCTCGGGTGGAAATATTCGCCGAACGATGATCCGCGCTTTACTGATCCGCAGTTTGATGACCGCGCGTGGGAAACCTTGCACGGCACAGCAATAACGCTCGACAGTATTCCGAAGAGCGGCTGGCGCGGCATCGGCTGGTTTCGGCTGCGCTTGCAGGTTGATCCGGCGCTCGCCAATCAGCCGCTGGCGCTGGTGCTGGTGCATTACGGCGCGTCGGAAATTTATCTGGATGGCAAGCTGGTGCAGAGCTTCGGCACCGTCGGAGCGACGCCGGAAACCGAGGTGGAATATAATCCCAATACAGTGCCGCTCGGCATTGTGCTGGATGGGCGCGGCGAGCATGTGATTGCCGTGCGTCACTCGTGCATGGTGATGCGGGATTCGACTTCGTGGTGGAGTCGCTGGCTTCACCGGCTTGCGAGTAGACAATTTTTGAAAACCTTTACGAATCGCACGAATGAATATGGCGCGGGCTTCGGCATCGGGATTCAGGAATTGAAACAGGCGCAAGCCAAAAATGAAGTGCTGAAGTCTTTGGACGGGATGGGATTCGATCCGTATGCAAGCGGCCTTGCCCTCGCCATCGGCCTGTTACATCTGCTGCTGTACTGGTTTTATCCAGGCCAGCGAGCCAATCTCTTCTTCGGCTTGAGTGCCTGCTTTGAGTCTGTAGCGGTCACCGCCATATTTCTTTTAAGTACCGATCATTACGGGGCGAAGGGGATCATGTTCGTGTATGTCGTGAATCGCCTTTCGACTGACTCAGCCCTGTTGTCCATTCTGGCCTTCTTTTATACGGTCTTCTTACTTCGTCTGCCAAAACTGTTCCGGCTCTGGCTCCTTGCCGCAGTTTCATGTTTCTTCATCACTGTGCTCAATCTACTACAATGGGGCTCTCTGATTTTTATCGCGCTCGTAGTAGTTGAAACATTGCGATTGGTGATTCAGGCCATCAGGAAAAGGATTGATGGAGCCTGGATTATTGGTATTGGATTGTCTATCAGCGGGATAGCCGTAGTTATCAACGTTTTATATGTTTCAACAGGAGCAAGCCAATCACTAACACTGACGATCATTGCGACACTCAGCCTTGTCCTTCCTCCTTCGATCTTCCTGGCGCGCCAATTCGCCCGCACAAACCTTAACCTTGAAGCGCAACTCGTCCAGGTCAAACAACTCTCCGCCGAAGCGCTGGAACACGAGAAAGTCAAAGCCGAGAACGACCGCCGCGCCGCTGAACTGGAAGAAGCGCGCCAATTGCAGCTTTCGATGCTGCCGAAAAAGCTGCCCAACCTGCCGCACCTCGACATTGCCGCGTATATGAAAACCGCTTCGGAAGTGGGCGGTGATTACTACGATTTTCATCTCGGCGAAGACGGTACGTTGACGATTGCGGTGGGCGATGCGACGGGACACGGCTTGAAGGCCGGCACGATGGTCACGGCGGTCAAGAGCCTGTTCGATACGCTGGCCTACCACCCCGACATTACGCATATCTTCGAGCGTTTGAGCCGCACGCTGAAGCGGATGAATCTGCGCGGGCTGTTTATGGCAATGCTGATCGTCAAGGTGAAAGACAACCAGTTGTCGGTGAGCATCGCCGGCATGCCGCCCGTGCTGATTTATCGCGCGCTGACCGGCACGGTCGAAGAGATCGCCATCCAAGCCCTGCCCCTGGGCAGCCTGACGGGCTATCAATACAAACAAGCGGAAGCTACGCTCAACGCCGGCGATGTCGTCGTGCTGCTGAGCGACGGTTTGCCGGAACGCTTCAATCCGCAAGACGAAATGTTTGATTACGCCGCCACCAAACGCGTGCTGGCCGAGGCCGCCAGCCAGTCGCCGCAACAACTCATCGAACATCTCGTTGCGGCAGGCGAGACCTGGGCGCAGGGCCGCGCGCAGGATGATGATGTGACTTTCGTGGTGCTGAAGGTCAGAGAGCAGGACGTGGTAACAATCGGATAACTGGCTATAATCTGGCTTATGGCAGCAAGAGGTTGTGCAATGGATCAACTGGAACGCTACCGCAACATCATTGAGCAACTGCTGACGCAACACGTCGGAGAACTGAAGGATTACGCCGAACTGCGCGATAAGACCGTCTTTGATCATCGGTCTGACAGCTACCTGTTGATGCGCGAAGGCTGGGATAACGGGCGACGCATACACACCGTCGTCTCGCATCTGGAAATTCGCAACGGCAAAATTTGGATACAGGAAGACTGGCTCGAACACGGCATTGCCGCCGAGCTTGAAGAAGCAGGCGTGCCGAAAAACGAGATTGTGCTGGGCTTTCAACCGCCGTATGTCAGACCTTACACCGAATACGCCGCCGCTTAAGCTGAAAACATGAACAAGCAACGACTCTACGCACTCGCCCTCACGCTGCTGTTGGCAAGCCTCGCGTGCAATACGAATAAACCCGCGTCGCCCGCCCCCGCCCAGACAGCGTCCGCCGCGCCCGCGCCGCCACACACCGTCACCGTGACCACCGTGCAAGCGCACGAACTCAACCGCCAGACGCGCCTGCCCGGCGAATTGCAGGCGTATCAAGACGTGGCGCTTTACGCCAAGGTGCAGGGCTTCGTGCAAACGATCAACGTTGATCGCGGTTCGGTCGTGCGGCAGGGGCAATTGCTCGCCACGTTGCGCGCGCCCGAAATTGACACGCAACGCAGCGAGGCCGAAGCCCGCGCCCGCGCCGCCCAATCCCAGCGCGCCGAAGCCGTCGCCCGCATCAGTTCGATCAAGGCCCAACGGCTGGAAGCCGAAGCCAAACTCGCCGCCGAAGAGACGACTTATCAGCGGTTGAAAGCAGCGTCGGCCACGCCGGGCGCGGTCGCGGGCAATGACGTAGACATCGCCCAGCGCAATGTCGAAGGGGCGCGTGCCCGCGTGCAGCTTTATCTGGAAAACGAAAAGGCCGCGCAAGCGCAGGTGCGCGCGTTGGAAGAAAGCGAGAAGGCTTTGCTGGACGCCGTGCGCGGCGTCAAAAACGTCGAGGACTATTTGAAAATCACCGCGCCTTTTGCCGGCGTCATCACCGAACGCAACGCGCATCCGGGCAGTCTGGCCGGTTCAGCGAACAGCACGAATACTCTGCCGATGTTGCGGCTGCAACAGATTGCGCGGCTGCGGCTGGTCGTCGCCGTGCCTGAGGCCGAAGTCGCGGGCATCGCGCCAGGCAAAGAGATCAACTTCACCGTGCCCGCCTTTCCGGGCGAGACGTTCACGGGCCGGGTCTTGCGCGTGAGTCATGCGCTCGAGGCGAAGACGCGCACGATGCCGGTCGAATTGGAAGTCGGCAACGCGCGTGGCAGACTCGCGCCGGGCATGTTCGCCGAAGTAATGTGGCCGACGCGCCGTCCGCGTCCGTCGCTGTTTGTGCCGCCAGCGGCAGTGGCGACGACGACCGAGCGTTCGTTTGTCATTCGCGTGCGCGACGGCGTGACGGAATGGGTGGATGTCAAACGCGGGGCTTCGATGAATCAGCAAGGCGTTGATCTGGTCGAGGTCTTCGGCGAGTTGGCGGCGGGCGAACAAATCGCGGCGCGCGGGACAGATGAATTGCGCGCCGGAACCAAAGTGATCGTCAAAGCACCAGGAGGCAAATGATGAAATCCAGACGTGAGGCATTGGCGTTGCTCAGCGGCGGCGCCGGGTTGCTGCTGGCCGAGAATGAACAGGCCTTTGCACAACAACCGGCGGCACTGCCGAAAGTCTTTGCCGGGCAGCATCAAGTCAAACCGCTGCCCTTCGATCCGGCCAAGCTGAAAGGCATCTCTGAAAAATTGATTCGTTCGCATCACGAAAACAACTATACCGGCGCGCTCGGCGCGTTGAATGCGGTCGAAAAGCGGCTGGCCGCCATGCTCGCCGACAAGGACTTGCCCGGCTATGTTTACGCGGATTTGAAACGCGAAGAGTTGGTGCGCACCGGCTCCGTCGTGTTGCACGAACTCTATTTCGGCAATCTGGGCGGCGCGGGCAAAGCTGGCGGCGAGGTGTTGAATGCGCTCAAGACGGCCTGGGGCAGTTTTGAAGCGTGGGAAGCCGAGTTCAGAAAGACCGCCGCCGGTTTGGCGGGCGGCTCGGGCTGGGTGCTCTGTGCGCTCAATCTGCACACGGGCGAACTGCACAATTACTGGGCCTGGGATCACATGCACAACGCGCCGGCGAGCGTGCCGCTGTTGGCGTTGGATATGTACGAACATTCGTATCAGATGGATTACGGTTCGGCGGCGGCGAGGTACGTTGATGCGTTTATGCAGAACGTGCATTGGGAAGAGGTCAATCGCCGCTTCGCCAAAGCGCAGAAGGCGCTGGCGGCGTGGCAAGCGTGAAAGCGATGAGGAAAGTTTTGCCGACCATTGCGCTGGCCGTGTCGCTGTGGGCGTGGGCGCTGGCAGCCAACGCCCATGGCCCCAAAAGCGCGGCCATCACACAGACCAGCGCGCCCATCAAGCTTGATGGCGCGCTGGATGAACCGGCCTGGGCGCAAGCCGTCGCGCTCGACGAGATTCAACAGCGCGAACCGCAGCAGGAAAGCCCAGCCAGCGAACGCACCGAAGTCAGGCTGCTGAAAGATCAAAACCAGCTTTACATCGGCGTGCTCTGCCACGACGCCGAACCGGAAAAGATCGTTGGCACGCAGATGCGGCGCGACGCTTCGCTCGAAGCGGATGACCGGATCGAAATCCTGCTCGACACCTTTCACGACCGGCGCAACGCTTTTTATTTTGCGACCAATCCGGCGGGCGCGTTGGTGGACGGGCTGGTGATCGAGAACGGGCGGCAGATCAATTTCGATTGGAACGCCATCTGGGATGTGCGCGTGAAGCGCTTTGATAAAGGCGGGGACAAAGGCTGGAGCGCGGAGTTTGCAATTCCGTTCAAAAGCCTGGGCTTCACGCCGGGGCAGGATGTGTGGGGTTTCAACTTCGCGCGTTACATCGTCCGCAAGCTCGAAGAAGACCGCTGGGCGACGCCGCGGTTGGACGTGCGCTTCACACAGGTTTCCGAAGCGGGCGAGATCAGCGGCTTTGCCGCCGCCGAACAGGGGCGCGGGCTGGATGTGCGGCCTTATGTGATCGGCAATGCCGTGCGCGATGAATTCGGCAAGAACGGCTTCAACGGCCACGGCGGCGCGGATATCTTCTTCAACATCACTTCCAGCCTGAAGCTGACGACGACCATCAACACCGACTTCGCCGAGACAGAAGTGGATGACCGGCAGATCAACCTGACGCGCTTCCCGCTCTTCTTTCCCGAAAAGCGTTCGTTCTTTTTGGAGAACGCGGGCGTCTTTAACTTCACGCGCTCGGCGGGCGGCAACAGCGAGTTGCTGCCCTTCTTCAGCCGCCGCATCGGCTTGCTCGCCGGTCGTGAAGTGCCGATTCTGGCCGGCGCAAAGCTGACGGGCAAAGTTGGCAAATACGATCTGGGCGTGCTGGCCGTGCGCACACGCGAAACGAGCTTTACCAATTCAATCGGCAAACAAACCGTCGAGGCCAAAAACTTTTTTGTCACGCGCGTCAAACGCAATCTCTTCAAGCAATCCTATCTCGGTGCGCTTTACACCGAGGGCGATCCGGGCAGCGCGACGACCAGCCGCACCGTTGGCGCTGATTTGCGCTTGGCGACGGCGAACCTGCTGGGCAGCCAGCGCAACTTCTCGGTTGATCTATTCGCCAGCAAGACCAGCAAGCAGGCGGTCAGCGGTGACGATGCGGCGTATGGCTTCCTGGTCAACTATCCGAACGACCGTTGGGACGCCTTTGCCGAATGGCGGCACGTCGGGCGCGACTATAACCCGGCGCTTGGCTTCGTCGCGCGCAAGGCCGTAGACAAGCTTTTCCTCGGCGCTGTTTACAAACCGCGCCCGAAAAAGTTTCTCAACGTGCGGCAGATGTTCAACGAGGTGTTCTTTACGCAATACCGCCGCAACGATCTGGCGCGCGGTGTGAGTACGCTTGAAAGCTGGCGTTTCTTCACCGCGCCGATCAACTGGAATTTCAACTCAGGCGACCGCGTCGAAGCCAACTGGGCGCCGCAATTCGAGCGTTTGTTCCAGCCCTTTGAAATCGCCGACGGCATCGTGTTGCCGCCCGGCGATTACCGCTTCACGCGTTATCGCGCGGAGTTCAATACGGCGGCGAAACGCCCGTGGGAATTCGGTGCGACCTGGTGGTTCGGCGGTTTCTATTCGGGCCACGCCGATCAAATTGACATCGAATTCACCTACAAACTCGCGCCGCACTTCCGCCTAGCGGCGGAAACCGAGCAGACCTTCGCGCGCTTGAAAGAAGGCCGCTTTGTCGCGCGTGTTTATAGCCTGCGCGCCGATTACGCCTTCTCGCCGTTGCTGAGCCTGTCGAATTTGGTGCAGTTCGACAACGAATCGCGCAACCTGGGCTGGCAGAGCCGCGTGCGCTGGATTCTCAAACCCGGCAACGACCTGTTCGTCGTCTTCAATCAGGGCTGGCTGCAAAACGAACGCGGCGGTTACAACTTCCGCGCGGCGGGCACGAAGCTGGCGGGGAAGCTGCAATATACCTTCCGTTTTTGAAGCGCGCTGTGCAGAGGCGCAATCAAGCGAGAAGAGCATGGAGTTCAAGCTTTAGCTTGTTAGCCCCGCCTGTGGCGGGGCGGCAGCCTGAAGGCTGAACTCCATGCGCTTGTCCCTGAGTGTTCATCACACTCTGTTGAACCACCGCCTTGGCAGTTTTACGATCACTGGCCAAGCCGTTGGAAGCGTCGAAAAATAAATCTTGTGTTTGTCCAACAGCCGTAGAATCAGGCAGAAACATGACTTGACTTGCCGTCGCGACATGCGCTTGAATGGCCGCCGTTGTGGCGCCTCAGACCCCTGCCCCACAATGGAGTTGCCCATGACCCTTGATGATTGGTTGAAAAAGAATTTCAGCGAAAGCGCGGCAGAAGCGGCAGCTTACCTACGCGTGGCGTTGGCTGAAAGCGAGGAAGACCCGGCAGGGCTAGTCCTGGCTTTTCAACAAGTCGCGCGCGCGTGCTGGCATTGATGATCTGGGATTGAGCGTGGAGGAAAAAGCCGCGCTGGCGAGCGCGCTTAGCCGTAGTCTGGCGGTTTCATCGTTAGCACAAGCCGCGTAGTCACTGAAGCGAAACCGTATTTGGCTGAGAACATCCGGGCCGGTTCAGCCGTCTTGCAGCAAACAGAACAACCGGCACAGCAACTAAGCCCCCTGAAAATCAGAGCCCCCTCACCCCCGCGAAACGTACCCCGAAGTATTGCCCCGTCCAGATGTTTACTCATTTTTCCCGCCTGTATCAGGCGTTGCCAGTTAGCTGTCCGGAGTTATTCATGAATCGTTTCCCTCACCTGCGCCCAGAAGTGTCCGCACCTCACAATCTTTTCAAACACAGGTTGCCGTTGCTGATCTTGCTGGCTGGCTTGAGCGCAGCACTGTGGCAAGCGGCCAGTCTGGCGTTGGGTATGGCCGTGCCCGTGCAAGGCGGCGTGGGCGCGCGCACGATCATTTCGACGGTGGCGGGCGGCGGCTTTTCAAACAACGTGCCGCCGCGCGAAGCGCCGATGGCTTACCCCTCGGCCACGGCCCTAGACCCGCTGGGACGCGGGTTTTATGTGGTGGACGAAGTCAATAACAGCAGCCTGTTGCGCTTCGTCAATACGTCGGCCAATCCGGTCACATTGGCGGGCGCGACGATTCCGGCGGGCCAGATTGGATTGGTCGCGGGTGGCGGGGCGGTGCCGGAACTCGGCAAAGCGCGCGAATCCGACCTGTCGCTGGTGACGGGATTGGTCGTTGACCCAGCGGGCAACGCCGTTTATCTGTGCACGCCGCTGGTCAATTCGATTCGCGTGATCAACGTCGGCACACAGAGTCTCACCTACTTTGGCGTGACGACCGCGCCGGGCATGATCGGACAGGTCTATTCGATCGCGCGGCCCGAATTGCGCGCGCTGGCCTTCAAACCGCAAACGCGCGATTTCTTTTATGTCAGCACCCTGACCATCAATTCGACCACCAAAGTGATCTGGCGCTTGGACGGCGCGACCGGGCAAGAGAGCGTTTATGCCGGTGGCGGCGAACCGGGCACCGCCAATGGCGACAACGGCGCGGCAACCGAAGCGCGTATCGTCAGTCCGCTGGGAATGATTATTGACAGCGCCGGCAATTTGCTGATTGCCGAGGGCGGCGACGCGCGGCGCAATCCCGGCGCGATTCGCAAAATTGACGGCGCGGGCACGATTACTTCCATCGCCTCGCGGCTGGATTTTCCGACCGGCTTGACGCTCGCGCCCAACGGCACGATCTATGTGGCGCTCGGCAACCGCCAGCAATACGCCCGCGTGGAGGCCAATGGCGCTGTGACCGCAGTGGTGGGCGACAATAGCGCCACGGTTTGCGATCAAGTCAACCGGCCCAGTTGCGGCGACGGCGGGCTGGCGCTCGCGGCCAACGTGACGATACCCAGCAGCACCGATCAACGCAGCGTGCCGTTTGCCGCCGATGCCAACGGCTTATTCATTCCAGACTTTCTGTTCCGGCGCGCGCGCTATGCCAATTTAAGCAACACGCCCGTCACCGTCGCGGGCGTCAGCATCGGCGCAAAACAAATCAACACCGTGGCCGGCAATGGGCAGGAAGGCCCCTATGACAACATCCCGGCGACCAGTTCAGAGTTGCAAGGGCCCACCGGCATTGCCGTGGACGCGCAAGGCAATCTGTTTATCGCCGACACGACGCCGTCGCCGATCAGCCTGTTGCGCTTCGTCAATCGTGGCGCCGCGCCGGTCACGCTGTTTGGCGGCACGGCCTGGGAACGCACCGTGCAACCCGGCCACCTCGTCACGCTCAACGACAACGCCACCATCCAGCGCACCGACGACCGCATCACCACCGCGAATTTTGAATCGCCGCAAGGAATGTTTGCCGTCAGCACGGGGCTGTACATCGTGGATTCGCAATACGGCGCGCTGATCAAACCGCCCAACGTCATCAGCGGACGCCGCAGCGGGCACATACGCTTTCTCAATACCTCGAACGCCGAAGTCACCCTTTTTGCCGACAACCCGGCCAATCGCATCAGCGTGCCGCCGGGTCAGATCAAAGACCTGGTTGGCGTCAACGACGTAGTGCCCAATTCCGGCTACGGCACGAACGGCAACATCGGCGACGGCGGCCCGGCCAGTCGCGCCGTCATCTTTCCAACTGATGTCGCCGTAACCGCGCAAGGCAACATTTACATCGCCGATCAAGGCAACAACCGTATCCGCATTGTGGATGGCGCGAGCGGCGTGATTCAGAGTTTGCGCCTGCCGGGCAACGATGGCGAACTCACGCCCTTCAGCACCAATGGCGCAACCGGCCTCGCGTTTGACCAGCAAGGCCGCCTGCTGATTGCCGATACCAAGGCCAACCGCGTGTTGCGCCAGACCACGCCCAATGGCGCGACCTTCGTCGCCATCGCCGATCAGCCGCGCGGCCTCAATCGCCCACGCGATGTGATTACCGATAGCGCCGGGAACATTTACGTCAGCAATTCCGGCACGAATCAGATCATGCGCATCGGCGCGCCCAACGATGCGCTCGGCACGGTCAGCGTGCTGGCGGGCACGGGCGAACGCGGCTTCGGCGGCGATGGCGGCGCGGCCAATCGGGCGCGCATGGATTTTCCGAATCCGACCGGCAGCTTCGATATTCAATACACCGTCAGTTTGCTGGCGCTGCCTGATAGCAGCCTGCTGTTTACCGACACCAACAACAACCGCATTCGCAGGCTGGTGCAAACGCCGAATCAGCCGCCGGTGTTGGCCGCCATCGGCAACGTCACGCTGAACGAAGGCCAGACACAAACAGTCAACCTCAGCGCCACCGATGGCAACAACGATCCGCTCACGCTGACGATCAACAACAAACCCAACTTCGCCACCTTTACGCCCGGCGCCAACGGCACGGCGGCGTTGCAACTCGCGCCCGGTTTCAGCGATGCGGGCGTTTATCAAATTTCCATCGTGGCGAATGACGGCGACGCCAGCGATACCAAAAGTTTTTCGGTCACGGTCAGCGATGTGAATCGCCCGCCCACGGTCAGCGCGCAACCCCTCGGTTCACCGCTCGAAGCCACTTCGCCCGCAGGCCGCCAGGTTACGCTCGCCGGCACGGCCACCGATCCCGATGGCGACCCCGTCAGTTACCAATGGTTCGACGGCCCGACGCGCATTGCTACGACGGCGACGGCGACAGTCACGCTCGCTTTCGGTGCGCACAGCATTACGCTGCGCGCGACCGATGCCAAAGATGCCAGCGCCACCAGTACGCCGCAGACCGTCGTGGTGCAAGACACCGCGCCGCCCGTCTTCGCCAACGTTCCGGCGGACATCACCACGCCGCCGACTTCGGCGAATGGCGCCGTGGTGACGTTCACGCTGCCGACCGCGACCGACGCGGTGGACGGCGCGGTCACGGTGACGGCTGATCCGCCCTCGGGCACGCTCTTTACGCTGGGTACGACCATCGTCAATTTCACTGCAAAAGATTCGCGCAACAACACCGGGCGCGCTTCGTTTCGCATCACCGTCAATCAGGGCGGCGGCGGCGGGCCCGCGCCCGAAGCGGTGTTCGGCAATATCACGACGCTGGCGGGCAATGGCAATTCCGGCTACAGCGGCGACAACGGCCCAGCCACTAACGCGACGTTGCGCGAAGCGCGCGCGTTGCGGGTTGATCGCGGCAACAATGTGCTGTTTGTGGATGGCCTGAGCCGCACCGTGCGTGCGGTGAATCCGCAAGGCATCATCCGCTCGGTCGCGGGCAACGGTGCGAACGCCAACACGGGCGATGGCAACCTGGGCATTTACGCCAGCTTCGGCGCGCCGGGCGGCGTGGCGGTGGATGCGCAAGGCAATCTATATGTGACCGACACCAACTTCCATCGCGTGCGCCGCGTCACCGCTGCGGACGGGCGCATCACGCATTTCGCCGGTTCACCGACGGGCGTAGCCGGTTCGCAAGGTGATTTCGGTTCGGCCACAGCGGCACGGCTGTCGCGCCCGACCGCCATCACGCTGGATGCGCAGGGCAATGTTTACATAGCCGATGCGGGCAACCATCGCATACGCCGCGTAGACATCGGCAACAACACGATCACGACCTATGCGGGCAATGGCTCCGCGAGTTTCAGCGGCGATGGCGGCGCGGCGACCCTGGCCAGCTTGAATAATCCGACCGGCTTGGCCTTTGACGCGCAGGGCAATCTCTTTATCGCGGATCGCAACAACCAGCGCATTCGCCGCGTTGACGCCGCGACCAAAAACATCAGCAGCGTCGCGGGCACGGGCGCGCAAGGCTTCAGCGGCGATGACGGCCCGGCCAACAATGCGCTGCTCAGCAATCCCAGCGATGTCGCGCTGGATGGCAACAACAACCTGTACATTGTCGAGCAGGGCAACCACCGTGTGCGCCGCGTCAACGCGGGCAGCCAGGTGATCAAAACCATCGCAGGCACAGGCGCGCAGGGCTTCGGCGGCGATGGCGGCCCGGTATTGCAAGCGCAATTCAGCATGCCCGCCAGCCTGGCGCTGGACGCCCAAGGCAATCTATTCGTCGGTGACAGCGCCAATGCGCGCGTGCGGCGCAGCGCCAATACCAACGCGGGTTCGCCCACTAATCGCGCGCCCGTTTTCACGTCGAACATCGGCCATCAAACGCTGGTCAGAGGACAAACGCTGGAATTGTCAGTGAGCGCCAGCGATGAAGACGGCGACAGCGTGGGCTTCACGTTGCAGAACGCGCCTGCCTTCGCCACGCTCAACAACATCAATCCGCCGCAACGCACGGCGACATTGCGGCTGGCGCCGACCGAAACGGGCACCTTCAACAACCTGCAAATTCAGGCCAGCGACGGCAAGGGCGGCGTGACCAACAGTGCCGCGTTCACTGTCACCGTCAACGAGCCTTCGCCCAACAACCGCCCGCCGACAGCGAACGCCAACACGCTCACCACGCCGATTGAAGCGGCTTCGGCCAACGGCGGACAGGCTGCGCTCAGCGGCAGCGGCAACGATCCCGACGGCGACGCGCTCACGTTCGCCTGGTTCGACGGCAACACGCCGATCGCCACCAGCGCGACGGCCACGGTGATCTTGGGCCTCGGCACGCACGCCATCCGCCTCACCGTTTCTGACAATCGCGGCGGCACTTTTTCAACACCGGCGCAAACCATCGTTGTGCAAGACACCACGCCGCCCACGCTCACCAGCGTTCCGGCGGATGTCACGACAACAGCCACCTCAGCGAGTGGCGCGATTGTGACGTTCGCTTCGCCGGCCGCGACGGATTTGGTTGACGGCAACGTCGCGGTCACGGCGGAACCCGCGTCTGGCGCGCTCTTCCCCGTCGGCACGACGACAATCAATTTCACGGCCCGCGACACGCGCGGCAATGTGGCGCGCGTGTTATTCCGTGTCACGGTCACGCCGGGCGGCGGTCCCGGCGGCGGCACAGCGGCCTTCACCATCTCAACCGTCGCGGGCAATGGCGCGTATGGTTTCAGCGGCGATGGCGATGCAGCCCTCAATGCGGCGTTGCGTGCGACGACGGCGCTGGGCTTCGACAAAGACAATCAGTTGCTGATCGTGGACGCGCAGAGCCGTAACCTGCGCCGCGTTTTTCTTTCAGGCACAACGCCCGGCGTCATTCGCACCGCCGCCGGCAACGGCGCGAACGCCAACAGCGGCGATAACGGCCCGGCGATTTTTGCCAGCTTCGGCGCAACGGGCGGTGCGGCAACTGATGCTCTGGGCAACATCTACATTTCAGATTCTGTTTTTCATCGCGTGCGCAAGATCAATGTTGACGGGCGCATCGCGCATTTCGCCGGTTCATTGACGGGCGTCGGCGGCAACGTCGGCGATTTCGGTTCGGCGACTTCGGCGCGCTTGAATCGGCCCGGCGCGCTGGCTGTGGATGCGCAG
>JANOWX010001040.1:0-7827 GCA_031418175.1 Acidobacteriota bacterium
CCTCTCAGGTTCGATAAGCCAGCCGACTCTCCTTGCGGTAGCTCGCAAGGATTTCCAACAAAGCAGTTTCAGTGCCTCTCAGGTTCGATAAGCCAGCCGACCGCTACCTCTGTAAGTATCACATTCCAGGTAGTTTGCAAACCCGATTTTGCACATCTCGAAATACAGCCCATAAAAATGCCTGGTAAATCTCTTTCTACCTGCCTTAACTCATTCTTTTCATTGAAGATCATATCGGTCATTGACAAACACCTCCGTCATGCGCCCAAACCCTCTGCATACACAGGCTTTACATTGTTCGGTGAAATTTTCAACTCGATACTTACCAACTGCTCACGCGATGACTGCAAAGGGGTTATCGCTGCGGCGGCTTGGGTAAGTCATTTCTGTTCGGTGGTGACAGGTCGGGCATAGATAGTAATACCGCACCTGATCTACGCGCTCATCCAACACGGTTTGCACGGCGCGTTTCAGATGGGCAATCTCAGGCTGGCTGAGGTGAAACTCAAACACGCTTTCCTGCACGGGTGAACCGAAACGCTTGAGCGTTTTGAACAACCGCGTGCGCCGCCGGTCATCAGAAATGTCATAAGCCAAAATCACAAACATCTTCACGCCTCGCTTTCGCTGTCAACCAGTCCGTTCTCGGTGAGCCAATTTTCGGTTGGCAGGAAGGGACGGTAAGTCTCTTCTTCAGCCAGCACCACACGGGCAAACTGCCGTGCTTGCAATTCCAGCACTTGCCGGTAACTCGTCCGAATATTCGTTGCCGGATAAAAAACGGTCTCGTTCATCTGGCGCGCGTAGAGGCCCAAAAAACGCTTCAACGCTTCGCTCGCCAGCCGGATGCGTTGATCCGGCGTTGGGATGAAATCGGTTTCGATCAGAATGCGCTTGTTCAGGGCCGTCAGCACTACGCGATCAACCACCATGGCGCGATGCTCTTCCATCAAATCCGACGCCAGCGCCGCATGTCCTTGGCGTGGGCGGTGAAAGGTCCCGGCATATGGATCGAGCCCCACGATATTGAGAGCGGCAAAAACATCGTTGTGCAGCAGTGTATAGCCAAACGAGAGCAACGCATTGACCGGATCAGGGGCCGGACGATATTGCCGCGCCTCAAATTTCCAATCGCCTTTGAGCGCCGCGCGAAAGGCCCGAAAGTAAGCCGCCGAAGCCGCCCCTTCGTAGCCGTTGAGCGCATCCAGATCGGCGGCGGCGGCGACTTTGGGCAACAACGCTTCCAGTTCCGCCACCAAAGGCCGCCCGTCCACGCGCAAGCGGCGCTGTTGGCGCACCATCGTCGTCATGTTGCTGATCTTACCGCCCACGATGGCCGCGGCATTCCGGCGGCAAAAGGCCGGCTCGTTGACAGCCGCTTGTTGCCGTTGCCGTAACAGCGCATTTTTCGCCAGGCGGTTTTCCATGCGCCCGCGATAGCGCCCGGTCGTTGAAAGAAACGCGACATCAATCCCCTGCTCAAAACAATAATTCCGCGCGCCCGAAGTCATTTCGGCATTGCCGTAAATCACGATCTGCTCGACCTTGAAATCGGGCAGTTCGGTGATGATGCGGTTTTCGCGCCGCACCACGATGCGCCCGGCCAAATGCCTGATTGTCGCGCCCTGCTCCGTCACATACAAAATTGCCATTGCTCTCACTCTCCTTCTGCGTTTGTTGGTTGGTGGCCTGTGGTCTTTTGCTTTTTGACTTCCACTACCACCGGCCAGTTGTCAGTCCAGACGATGATCGCCGCGCTGCCGTAATGCACCTCGATGCCGTAACCGTGTGCTTCCAGCAAGCGCGCGATCTCGTCCAGTTGGCGCGTAATCTCATCGGGCTGGTTCATGCGCCACCGCCTTTCCCCTCTTTTTTGACCAGCGCACCGAGGCGAGCGGTCTTGTCTTTGATTTGCTGCGCCGCCCGTTCGCCCAGGCGCGTCATCAGCGGCGCCAGTTTGTCTTTCGCCCCGCGCAACGCCGCTGGTGCTTGTTTACTGACGGTTTGCAACACCGTCACCACCGGCCCCGTGTCTTTGGGCGAAATCGGCGTGGCCGTGTTCTCGAACTGAGCGAAGCGGTAGCCCAAAAACTCCAGCCCTTCGTCAAACCGTGCGATGCGCGTTTTTTGCGGATGCAAGCGCAAGCGCAACGCGGCAAGCTGTTGCGCGGCCAGTTCCAGCGCCCGCCGCGCCGCCGCTTCAGCGCGGCAACAGATCACGAAATCATCCGCATAGCGCACCACATGCAGCCCGGCCCGCGCCAGCGCCGCATCGAATTCGTGCAAGTACAAATTGCACAGCAAAGGACTGAGCGCGCCGCCTTGCACGACGCCGTAAAGCCTGTCTTCTTCGCCGTTGAAGTAACGCCGGGCCGCGCGCGTGACCGCCGGAGCCGCCGCCGCCGTTAAAACCGCCGCGCCCGTCAACACCAAGACTGTCGGCGACATCAGTTTGCGCACCCTCCCCGCGTGGCTCAGCGCCCACATCAATCCCGCGCCGCCCGCCTGTTTCAACGCCTGCTTGCGCGCTTGCTTGCGCAACTCATCAGCGGATTCTGCCGGCAACGGCGCGTCATAAGCTTCAACCGACGCATAACCGTAGCCATACCCGCCCACCCGGTCGTGCAGCAGGTGCGACACTGCGCCATCCATCGAATCTGACAGCCATTCGCTCACGCGGTCATACAAACCGCCCTCTGCGTTTTGCCCTGGCTTCGGCAACACCTTGCCGGTGTCCAGCCACAACCGCACCAACTGCTGGAACCGCTTGTCGCGGATGCGCGCGGCAAACAGTTGCATCAACAACTCGTGATCCAGCGAACCGAAACAATCTGTGATGTCCGCGTCCACCAGATACACATCGCCCGCCGCGCGGTAATCCAACACCTGTTTCACCGCCATCGCCACATTGCGATTCGGGCGGAACCCGAAACTGCACGGCAAAAAGGCTGGTTCAAACAGCGGTTCCAACACATCCTTGGCGGCGCGTTGCACGATGCTGTCCTCAATCGTGTAAATGCCCAGTTGCCGCGTGCCGCCGTTGGCTTTGCGGATTTCGATGGAGCGCACCGGCAACGGGTAATAACGCCCCTCGCGCAAACGCACCGCCAGCGCGGCCACATTGGCTTCCAGATCACGCGCATATTCAGCCAGCGTCATCTGATCCAACCCCGCCGCCACCCGCCCGGTACGCACCGGCTTCCACGCGGCCAGCAAGGTTTCGGGCTGGCACAGTTGATCGAACGGACTAAGTTTCTTATGCATGTTCAGACTCCTTTTGTTGTTGTCGGCGAATAACTTCGCAGGCCGTGTCCGTAGCCTGACCGTGAGGGAGGGCTATCTCGGCAAGGCGCGCATTGGTATCGAGTGACGCACTACCGAGGTTGCCCTCCCTCACGGTCGGGCTACTGACACGGCGAAACGCTTTCTCAGTGATGACCCGCGTACCGGCCAGAAAATCTTCCGGTCGTCGCCCCTGCCCATCGAGCCAGACAAACGCGAACGCTGCGCATTCATAAACCAGCACGACGGGAATGAACTCCCACTGGCACCACGCTGCTTGCGTCACGGCCACGCCCACACGCCGCAATACGGTCTGCCAACGCGCCGCGCCGCCCGCGCCCGTCACGCGCAAACGGCAAAGCCACTTGCCGACACTGCGCCGTTCGGGAGTGCTGTCGCACAGGATGTGATAAGCCACGACCACCAACGTCCACTTGGGAAAAAACAGTGCGAGCCACGGCAACGGCAACGCGCGGTCAATCGCTCCCGCCAGTACGCGCCGCCACAGCGCGGGTCGTTGCGCCGATGGGGTTGCCGGTAAAACAGCGCCGACGGGCCGCGTTGGCGGCAGGGTTTGCCACTGCGATCTTTCCAACCTTGATCTCAACATCGTGTGTCCCTCCTTTTTATGACGATCCGGTAATTACTGCGCGCCGCCGCCTTTTGCCTGCCAGGCTTTTTTGACGGCGGACGGCAAATCGCCGAAGTGCGGAATGACGACCGCACCCGGATAAACGCGCTCGACTTCGGCGCGCCGTTGCGCGAATTGATCGTGTCCCGCCACGGCTGCGGCTTCGGCAGTCCGCACGGGCAACAGCACCACCACGAGCGCCGTGTCAGCCGTCACCGGCGTCAGCCGTGCCGCACAAGTTTCGGCAAAATCCGTCGCGAGAATCGCCAACGTAGCCCGCCCGCTGCCGCTTTCTGCGATGCGTCGCAACGCGCCTTGCACATCGGTGCAGCGCGGCTCCGGCGTATCGGCGGGCGGCAAAAACGTGACCGCCGTAATCCCGGCCAACTGTTCGCGCACCGCTTGCCGATAAGCCGTGAGCGCCGCCGCTTGTTGCGCCGTTTGCATGCCGGTGAATAACAATGCGCCTTCCGTCCGTTGCGCCTGCCCCAAGGCGGGGAAATCGCGCGCCACCAATTCGCGGGCTTCCCAACCGTTGTCGCCGAATTGATAAGCGGCGAAATGCACCGCCCGCAGCGACTCGATCACCTGCGCTAAGCCGGCGGTTAGCTTTTGCGCGGCCTCGGCCAACGGCTGCGCCGATTCGCTCAAGCTCCAATCCATCAACACTTCAACCCACACGCCTTCAGCGGACGCGCTCGCCGGCGTGACAGCGACGGGCGGAACCGCCGATGGCGCGGGCGTAGCGGCTTGCCCCGGCTGCGTCAGCGCAGTCGTACCGCCCTCGCAACCGCTCAACGCCAACGCGCAGACACACGCCAGCAACACCGGCAACCAATGGCATTGCGCACGCTGCCCATAACGCCCGTGTCCATTCATCACCAGCGGTTTAGCTTGCCTGACCGCTGGACTATCAAACGGCTTGAACCGGTCTGCTACGGGTGGCGCGCCCGGTGTCGTGATTGCTGGGATCACGACTACCGGCTGCGCCACGGCGGGCAACACCGGCTGCAATTCGCGCTCGACGCTCAACAGCAGTTCCAGCACGCGCCGCGTCTCGACGGCTTCCGTTTCCAGCGTCCGGTATTGTTGCGCCGCGCTCTTGCTCCAGCCGAACAAATGCGCCAGCAAAAAAAGCGAAGACGACAATCCCAACGCGCCCAGCGACAAGCAACCGAGTGCGACATTGGTTATGCCGAGCAGCAACATGGCTAAAGCGCCCAACGCCGTCCGCCCGCAATAAAGCACCATCACCGATAGCACCACGACCGCGAATGACGGCGCGAGTACGTAAGAAACCACGCGCCGCCGCACCCGCTGCGGACGCGGATCGTCAAACAGAAACAGCAAGCCTGCCTTCGCGCTAGCGACGAGTACCGACCCAAACAACACAAAAACCAGCGGGTTCATGAGCATGGTGATTGCCACCAACGCATCCAGCGCCAGATGCACGGCGGCCAGCAGCCAGGCTCCGACCGATGCCAGCCGCACCTTGCGCATGTCTTGCGACAGCGCCGTCGGGCGCGGCAACCCTTCCACATAGCGCCCCGTCCGAGCTTGCAGGTCAGCCTTGAATTCAGCCTTCAACTGCCCAGCCTCTTCCTGCATCCTCACCATGTCTTGCTGCAAACGCGGCTTGTGTTCGTTGACCGCCTGCCGTTGCAATTCCGGCGAACCTTCGCTCAAGTCTTGACGAATCGCTTCACGTTGCCTGCTGTTCATAATCAAACCCTCCTTCAGGGAAACCGGCGACAAAACCATAGACAGCCCGACGGATGAGCCATCCCGATAAGTACGCAGTTCAGAGTTCACGCTTCAGCGTGTTCGCTGGGCTTTAGCCCGCCTGCCGCGAACCAAGGTTGATGCGCTGCTCGCGCTTTTGCGCGCGCCATTTCGCGCGTTGCTCATCATCGCGGATGTAGGTTGAACCGTACTGGCGCTGATATTCAGCCGGGCCGAGTTCCTGCCGCTTTCTGTTTTTCCATTCACGAATTTGCGCGCGGCGCACCATTGGGGCGCACTCCGGGCAATAGCGCGGCGCTTTGCCTCGGCGCGCCGTGGAAGTGAAATAACCGGCGTGTTGCTGGCAAACCGCGCTCAGGCTTACACAACAGAGATGAAGGTGATTGGGTTGTGGTGATTGATTGGAAGAGTGCTGTCTTAGCTCCATCAGGCCCCCCGCTGACACCGCAACTGCGCCTCTTTTTTTCCCCCGGTAGCGGAATTGCCACCGGCGAAAAATTCACGGCCTGATTGAAAGCCTTAGCTTCCCATCAAACTCGCGGCAGATTGTTTTGACCGCGCGTGACGAAAGCGTTGTCACACGCGGCAGTGTCATTAGGAGTAACCGCCTCAGCGGTTACGACGCAGTGCAATGGGCTAGCCCATCTCACTGCGCGGCCCGATCCGAAAGGGAGCGGGCTGAAAGAAGTTTGGAAAGATCAGAATTGCTGGAGCAGTAATTCCGACGCCGCGCAGCCTAGCAAAAGAGTCCGCTGTTGAAAATGCGTTTCCGCGTGGACGGATTTTGAGTGTGCTGACAGCGGCGCATCGGATGGAAAGGCAGTGATCGTGGTTGCCCGTCGCTTCAAAATAGCGGCAACCAGTATTCGTAAATCTGCGGCGGCGCGGGGTTGGGCTTGTGATAGAGCTTGACGGGAATCCAGTTGCGCAACAGCGAGCCGATAATCGTCCCGGCTTGCACCGGCCCCGCGATGAAGAGATGAATTTCGGTATAGCCCACGTCATCAAACACGCGCCGCCGTTCGCGCAAGGCGTTGATGAAGCGTTCCAGGTCTTCGGCGTTATTCAAGCCATCCAGATTCAATTCCTCAATCGGCATGTCCCAGCCCTGACTGCTGAGAAATGTTTGCACCGAACCCTTGATGGATTCGCTCGTCGGAATCAGCGAGAGCGCGAACGCAACAGGGTTCGTGCTTTGGATGCCTTCGTGTTGTGAACGCATCTCGGTAAAATTTTTCAGCGGAGCTTTTTCCCGCACCTGCGCACGCAAACGCCGCTCCTGCCGCCACACCAACACAAACGTAGCGGCGCTGATCAGCGCGGCGATGATGCCGAACACATTGTCTACGCGGCCAAACCACGTCCAGAATTTTTCCATTGGTTTTCCTCACTGACGGCCTACTCAACGCGCCTGCCGCGCTCGCTCACGCACCGCTTGCAGATTGATGATTTCCGCAACTTCAAATTGCGGCGGCGTAGTTGCCGGGATAGGACGCAAGCGAATCACCGCCGGGAAGTAACCCATGCGTCCGTGCAATTCCGCCAGCACCAGCGCCGCGATGACATTATGGCTGGGCAGATTGATGAGCAGCGGCAACGTTTGCCACTCTTGCGCGGAAAGGCCGATGCTGTCTATCAAGGCCTCTGCCTGTTGGGTGAATGAACACGACGATTCAAACTGCGTGGCGACATCCAAAACACGCTGCACCTGGCTTCCGGCCAGTTGTTCAATAGCCGTAAGTTGGGTGGAAGTGAGTGGATGAGAGAAGTTCACCAGCAGCATAACTTATTCTCTGTTGAGGCAGCGCACTCCGGTTGTGGCTACGCCTGTTAGTTGCTTCCTAACTCAGTTAGCTCTCCACGTCGCTTCAACAGCTTGGTCACCTTCATAAATCACATCGGCAGAAATCGTGTCATTAACCTTCAGTTGTGGATAAACCTGCCGGATGTTTTTGCAAATGATCTCCAGCTCAGAAATAGTTTTGACGTTGGCATTCCCTTTCTTGCTGACAGTGCTGAGCAAGGTGACGGTCTCCTTTTTCTTCTCCCGACGTTGGGACTGCGTTTGAGCAACGGGAGGCAGACTAATAGTTTGCATTGGCTGGCTCGCAGTTGATGAGTTCCTTACCTTAGCTTCATTGTCCAATGGCATATCATCTCGCGGCGTGACC
>JANOWX010001041.1:0-4209 GCA_031418175.1 Acidobacteriota bacterium
GATTACCTGGTGCGCAAAGGCCTGGAATTCCGCAAGGCGCACGAAGTCATCGGGCGCATCGTGGTCTTTGCAATGCAGCAAGGCAGGGAATTGCACGAATTGACGCTGGCCGAATGCCAGCAGTTTTCGCCGCTGTTCGAGGCTGATCTATTTGACGCGATTTCGTTGGAGGCTTCGCTGGCGGGTAAGGGGACGATTGGCGGGACGGCGCCGGAGCGGGTGGCAGTGGAATTGGCGCGGGCGAAAGCGGCTTTGCGGCAATAGCAATGTCAGGCAAGGCTCACGACTTCAACCGAAAGATATTCCAGCACCGGATGTTCAGCCTTCAACAAATCATCCACTTGATCCAGCACCGTGGCGTGGAAATAACGCTCGCCGCAATCGGCGCAAACTTCCGCCGCCACGTTCTCGACCAGGTAGAGCTTGCCCGCAAGCCAGTGCTGTTTTCTGATCTTGCGCGGCTTGGTTTGTCCACCGCAGAATTCGCAAATCATAAGTCCTCCGCTTCAGTGCTCACTTCGTCCAATCTTCGATCAGCAGCCCCGGCACACGCTGAAAATCAACGAGGTTGCGCGTGACAAGAATACCGTTGACCGAAAGCGTGATGGCGGCGATGGCGAGGTCGTTTGTGCCGATGCGGATTTTTTGGGCTTTGAGTTGATTGAAGATGTTGGCCGCCACCTCGTCAAACGGAATGACGATCATCTCCCGATAAAAGTCCAGCCCGTCCAGCAGCCGTTTGTAAGCTTGCGCGCGCGCCGCACCGTCAGGCGCGCGCCGACAGGCGGGCAACCAACCGCTGAGGTCCTCACCGAAAGTCACTATCGTCGTCGCAAAGGTGTCTTCATCATCCAACGCATCCATCAGTGCTACGACTTTTGGGTATTCGCTCTGCACAAATCCGGCGATGTCGGTATCAAAGAGGTAGAGTTTCATCGGCTTGCTCAAGCGGCTTCGGAAAGATCAAGCTCACGTTCAACCTCTTCCCGTTGTCGTCTTCTTTCAGCATAAATTTCTTCGATGTGCCGCAGCATGGCCTCTTCATCATCTTTGAATTTGCCGGCGGCTTTCAGCACTGCTTGTTTGCTGCCCGGGCGCAGCGTTTGTGACGGATGATTGATCGCAATCGTGGTGACAACCACCTTCGACAAATAGGCTTCCGCTGCGCGCCGGGCATTTTGCACTGCTTCTTCATACGAAGCCCCTTCGGCATTCAAATCCGATAGAGTCGGGATCAGCGCGCGCCAAACATCGTTCTCACGTTCGACAATAACTGGGTATTCCATAAAACAAAGCTCCTTTCGTCAGCCCCGCGATTATACGTCCAACGTCAGTCCTTTTCACTTGAACCCGCTGAGCAGCACCACATCGCTGTTGACGCCGCCACGCGCCAGCACGAGCTTACCTTCGCGCGACCAATCGAAGCAAAGAATCCATTCGGAATCGAAATGCGTGATCTGTTTTGCCGGGCCGCCATTGAGCGGTTGGTTCCAGAGATTCGACACGCCGTTGCGTGTGACGACGTAAGTCACGGCTTTGCCGTCAGGCGTCCAGTGAAAACCAACCCTCTTGCCATTCGGGAGGATTACCCCCTCGACAAAATCGAAGAGTTTGCTGGGCTGCCCACCCGCGAACGGCATAATCCCAAGCTTCGCAGGCTCCTGCTCGAAATCACGATAAGCAATCAATTTTCCGTCAGGTGACACAACCGCAGATTCGGAAGCTCTGTCGGTCAATTGCTCCGGCTGGCCACCTTCTATCGGAACCCGCCAGATAACCAGCCTGCTGCCGCTGCGGCGGCGATAAAACACCCACTTGCCATCGGGAGAAATACTCGGGTTGTAAATCGGATCACGGCTGGTGAGTTGTTTGATATTCCCGCTGGTTAAATCCATTCGCACGGCGTTCCAGGCTTCTTCAAGCGGCGCGCTCATAAAAACCAGATAACGGCCATCGGCTGAAGCGTCAATCCCGTCGAACCAGCGTCCGGTGTGAATCAGTTTTCGATTGCCGCCATCGGCATCCATCATCCAGATGTTGGAGTCTTCCATCACAGGCTCAATGTAAACAATCTTGTCGCCCGGCAGCCAGGTTAGCCCCCACCAGCCATCGCTTTTACCCGACTTCGACACTACTTGTTTCATCTGGCCGGTATTGTCAGGAAATAAGGTATAGATCGAGGTATAGATTTCCCGCGTCGTGACCAAGAGTCGTCCGTCATCCGTCACGCTGAGACTGACATAGTTGTTCAAATCATTGATGACTCTCCGGATTTCTCCGTTTGGATAAAGAAGTTGCCATACGCCTCTATTGTCGTTTCCTTTACGCACCGCAGCCATCATCAAACTGTTGCCATCAGGCATCCACGCGAATCGGTCAATGGTGTTCCATTTCTGAGTGTCCAGCGGTCGTTCGGCCCCGGTTGCGACCTCCACCGCCACCACAGTTTCGTACTTCACTCCGGCATTATTCCCCACGCTACAAGCGATGAACTTCCCGTCTGGCGACCATGCCAAACCACCGGGGTTGTCGCCCCCGTTGCTGAGAAAAAAGTCGGGCCGTTTTTTTACTGCGAGTATCTTTTCGTTGCTGCCGTCTGCATTGGCAATGATCAGCTTATATTCTCCTTGTGTCCGATTTGCTCGCACAAAGGCCAGTTGTTTCTGATCCGGCGAAAAAGTGATCGGGCTGTCTACGCCTGCAATCAACTTCTTTGTTCTGTTTCCCAGCAACGTCATTTGATACAACGTAACGAGAGGACTCTCCGGCTCACGCACTGTGTAGTACAAAAAGTTGCCGTCACGCGCGAAGGTCAAAGTGCGGTAGACCGTCTCAGCCGGTGGCGCTATTTGTTGTTCACCGACTACTGCTGTTTGCCGCAGCCACAGGCTTTGTTTTCCGCCTTCGTCTTTCGCATAGGCCACCAACTTACCATCCGGTGAAATCGCCCCTGTCACCGCTTTGCCGTGTGAAGTGAGCGGCGTGAATTGCAATTCCGGCGGCGGCGGCGAGGTGGATGAATAATGATCGAGCGCCCGATACAACCCGTAACCGATACCGCCCAACAACAGTACCAGCACCGCCAATGCCGCCGTGACGCCGCGCTTATGCCGTTTGATCTCCGAGAGAATGATCGAGGCGCTGGAGGTGGTGTTGACCGCCGCCGTCTCATTCGTCGGCACGGCGGCAGCGGGTTCCGTGACCGCCTCCTTTTTCTCCGCCTGACCCGCGCGTTCGAGCTTCGCGGCAAAGGCCAACTCCTCTCGGCAGTCGCGCAAATCGAGCAGCAGGTCTTTGCTCGTCTGATAGCGTTGCTCGCGATCCTTGCGCAGCGCCTTGCTGACGATGCGTTGCAATTCGGCGGGTACCTGTTGGTCAAGCGGCGGCGGCTCGCGGTCGAGAATCGCGGCCATCACGTCAATCGCGTTGACGCCCGCGAACGGCGGACGCCCCGCGAGCATTTCGTAAAGCACTACGCCCAGGCTGAACAGATCGGCGCGCGCATCGGCCTTCTGTCCGCGCGCCTGTTCGGGCGACATGTATTGCGGCGTGCCCAGCACTACGCCGGGGTCGGTGGCGACTTTGGCGAGCGTGGCGGCCTCCTTATCTACTTCGGCTTGGCCGGGGGCAGCCTCGCCGGACTTTTCCGTCAGCTTGGCCAACCCGAAATCAAGCACCTTGACGATGCCGTCACGCCGCACCATCACGTTCTCAGGCTTGAGGTCGCGGTGAATGATGCCGGCCTCGTGCGCGGCGGCCAGCGCGGCGGCGATCTGAATGGCGTAGTCGAGCGCGGCGGCCAGCGGCAGCCGGGCGCGTTGCAGATGCTCGCGCAAGGTCGCGCCGTCAATGTATTCGGTGGCGATGAAGTGCGTGCCGCCCTGTTCAGCGGGGGCCGCGCCGATTTCATAAATCGTGATGATGTTCGGATGGTTGAGCGCCGAGGCGGCCTGCGCCTCTTGCTCGAAGCGGCGCAGGCGGTCGGCATCTTGGGTGAATTGCGCGGGCAACAGTTTCAGCGCGACCCGCCGTTTGAGCCGCGTATCCTGCGCCAGCCAGACTTCGCCCATGCCGCCCGCGCCGAGTGGCGAGATGACTTCGTAATGATTGAAGTGCGTGCCCACGGCCAGCGCCATCGCCATCGCGGGGCCTCCTCTGTTTGGATTGAATGGAAAAGCGGGCGCAGTCTAAACAGTACCGCGCGCGTGA
>JANOWX010001042.1:0-9763 GCA_031418175.1 Acidobacteriota bacterium
TGTGACCTTCCGGGGACGCGCTGGAAATTTTTGGGGCTACGCCCCGCCGGTCGGGGCATAGCCCCAGCAATGACGGGAGCCGCCTCTGGACGGTCACAGACCGTCCGCACATCCGGCGGCAAAGCCGCGCAGAAAGCGCCAACAAGCTTTCCCAATGGTGCTCTGAAACTTGATCGCGCAACTTCAAGCCTTCTGCGCCAACTTGCTATGACTGTTCCCATAAAAGAAATACAGCACCAGCCCCACCGCCAGCCACAACAAAAACCGCACCCAGTTCGTCCAACCCAACTCCGTCATCAGATACCCACAGGTCACCAGCCCCAGCACCGGGATCAGCGACAGTTCCTTCAAGTAGCAATACACCACCAGCACCACCATCAGCACACAGAAAATCAGCAGCGGGATGCGGTGCTTGAACTCTTCCCACGGCGCGCCGAAGTTGAAGAAGCTGTCCACGCCCGCGCGGTTGAACCAGAACACCAACGCCACGATCACGGCAAACCCCAGCGGCGCGATGAATTTCGAGTTGATATACGGCACGCGGAAGCGCCGTTCGATCTTCTGTTCCGACTTATCCATAATCAGCACGCCGCCGCACACCAGTACGAAGGCGAACAGTGTCCCGATGCTGGTCAGGTCAGTCACCTCAACCAAGTTCATAAAGAGCGCCGGAATCGCCACGAGAAAGCCGGTGACGATGGTTGAAAACCAGGGCGTCTTGAACTTCGGATGGATCGAGGAAAAGATCGGCGGCAACAACCCGTCGCGGCTCATCGCCATCCAGATGCGCGGCTGGCCCAGTTGAAAGACCAGCAAGACCGTCGCCATCGCAATCACCGCGCTGATCGCCACAATGCCCTTGATCCACGGCAGATTTGCGCCGTCGGGGCCGAAGACATACGCCATCGGATCGCCCACGGCCAGCGTCTTGTAACTGACCATCCCGGTCAGCACCAGCGAGATCAGCACATACAGAATCGTGCAGATGATCAGCGCATACATCATCCCGCGCGGCAAATCGCGTTGCGGGTTCTTGCATTCCTCCGCCGTCGTCGAGATCGCGTCAAAGCCGATGTAGGCAAAGAACACCGCCGAGACGCCTTTGAGCACGCCGCTCACGCCGTTGGGCGCGAAGGGCGACCAATTTTCGGCCTTGACGTAAAACGCGCCGAGCACGATCACCAGCAGGATTACCGCCAGCTTGATCGCCACCATCACATTCGACGCCCGCTTCGATTCGCGGATGCCGACGTAAACCAGCGCCGTGATGATGAAGACGATCCCCAGCGCGGGCAGGTCGCAGACCAGATGCCAGCCGCCGATCGTCGGCGCTTTCGTCCAAGCTAGATAAGCGTCCAGCTTGCTCGCCATGCCATCCATTGCGCCGACCTGTTCCAGCGTCAAGCCTTTCGCCAGCTCGGCGCTCACGACATCATAGCCGCGCCAGGCCGTCAAAAAATCCATCGTCAGATATTGCGGGATGTTGATGCCGTAGCCCGCCAGCAAGCCGGTGAAATAATCGCTCCACGAAATCGCCACCGCGATGTTGCCGATGGCGTATTCCATCAGCAAATCCCAGCCGATGATCCACGCGATCAATTCGCCGAACGAGGCGTAGGCATAGGTATAAGCCGACCCCGCCACCGGAATCGTCGAAGCGAATTCCGCATAACAAAATGCCGCAAACGCGCAGGCAATCGCGGTGAACACGAACAGCCCCGCCACCGCCGGCCCGCCGCTGGCCGCCGCGTTGCCGATGGTCGAAAAGATGCCCGCGCCGATGACCGCCGCAATGCCGAGCAACGTCAGATCGGTCACGCCCAACGCGCGCTTGAGTCCGCCGGCGGAATGCGCTTCGTCGGCAAATCCGGCGGCCGCGTCCGCTTGAATGAGTTCGATGGATTTCGTGCGAAACAGTGCTGCGAGGTTCATAGGGTATCCTTGCCTGTCGAGAGTTGTTTGGTTGTCGAATGTGTTGAACGTTGCTGATTGGATTCCGCGCAAATGCGGGGCGGAGTTTGCCACACGTCCTGGGACTAGGCAATTGAGGCACTGGTCTGGCCGGCGCGAAAAAAGCGAGTGCTTCCCGCCGCGTAATGAAAGAGGAATGAGGAATGAAAAAAGCCAGACCGCCCCGCTCAACTCCCCCCGGATAAGCGCGGCAGTCTGGCCGCAAAAGCGTCAGTAACATTGTGTGGCTGAAGTGTAGCGGGCGAACCTTAAGGGCGCCTCAGCAACGTGTAAGGCCTGGGTAAAGACTGGCGTTTGGGAAAACAAAAAGAAGGGCGCTCCTCTGGCAAGGCAGCGCCCTTCAATGAGACACAGGACTAAGTGCTGTCGAGCATAACGCCGCCGCCTCAATTCGGCGTTAGCGCGGCATTACCTCTCGCTTAAATTCAAAACACGAAACGCGCGCCCAACTGCAACTGGCGCGGGCCGCCGAAACGCGCGGTCGAAGGCGCGGTGAACGCTTCGCCCGGCAGCGGAAACACGGTCGGCACGGCGACGGCTGGCAGACTGTTGCCCGCGTTGCCGTAGATGCTGATGCCGTCTACGCCAAAGTTTTTATTCGTGGCGCGCGTCACGTTGAAGAACTCCGCCGTGAAAGCCAGCTTGCGCGTTTCGCCCAGGTTGAACGATTTGAGCAAGCGCAAGTCGAGGTTGAAAAACTTCGGCTGACGCAGGCTGTTGCGCGGCACGACGCGTCCGTTGATGACGGCGCGGTCGTTGTCGGTATTCACATCGCCTTGAACGTCATCGCCCACCACTGCCGTGTAAGGAAAGCCGGAGCGCGTAATCAAAATGCCGCTCAACGTAAAGCCCGCGCCCAGCTCAACCAGTCCGTTGAAATTGAAATTGTGGCGCACGTCCTGTTTCGACGGCCCGGCTTCGGCTTGCAAATCAAAAGGATTGAGCACCGTCTCGCGCGAGAAGTTGCGTTCGTTCGAATCGTCATCGCGGTTGTCGGCCAACGTGTAGTTGACGCCAGCCTGGAAGCGGCGCGCGAAGCGCCGTTGCAGGCTCACCACCAGCGCTTCGTAGTTTGAATGCGCCGATGATTCGTTGATCGAGAAAATGCCGATGGCGGGATTGGGACGCGGCGCGGTGAAACGCGGATAACCGGTCGCCGCGTCAATCACCGGCGCGCCCAGATTCTTGTCAATGCGGCGCTGCAAATTCCACGCGGAACTGTGGACGTAGCCGACCGACAGCGTGAAATCCTTGCCCAGGCTTTGCTCCAACGTCGCCGAAGTCTGAAAAGTGCGCGGGTTGCGAAAGTCGGGTTGAAAGCCGAAGACGCGCGACTGTACGCGATTGCCGATGCCCGCCGGCAGAGTCGGAACGGCGGTCAGGATGTTGGGGTACGTGACAATCCCGCCCGCGCCACGAAAGACGCAGTTCGCCGGAATCGCCGCGCCCAACGCTGTGCGGCACGCGCCCGTGCGTTCATCAAAGCTGTAATCTTTCGTCACCAGATCGTTGTTGGTGAACACGCGCAGGAATAGCACCGACGGCGTGCGCGAGTTATACAAGCCCGCCGACAGGCGCACGACCGTGCGGCCACGATTGCCCGCGTCCCACGCCAGCCCCAGCCGCGGTTGCCACAGCGCCAGATCGTTCGGGATGAGCGTCGTTTCGCGCAAGGCCGGATTGGGGCGCACGGGCTGCGGATTCCATTGGCCCTCCCAACGCAAGCCCGCCGTCACAGTCAGCGAACGCGACAGCTTCACACGATCCTGCGCGAAGAACGCCAGTTCCTTTTGCGAGCCTTTGGCGACGATCAAATCGGGAAAGAGCACGACCGTTTGCGTCAGGCGGCGCGGAATGCCGTTCAGGAAATCGGCCAGGCTGCTGAAGCGCCAGGTGCCCAGAAAATCCGGCTGGCGCTGCGCGGTGAAATCGTTCAGGTTCAAGTCAACGCCGAGCCGCAGCCGATGCGCGCCGGTGTTCAGGCTCAGGTTGTCAGAGAGCTGATAGCGCTCCGTCTCCCAACGGCGCGGGCGGCTGCTGGAATTGCCGAAGCGTCCGTAATTGTCTACGCGAATTTCGGGGCCAACGACGTTCGGATTTTCGCGGCGGCGATCCGTGGCGATTTGCGCGCGGAATTCGTTGATCGTGCGCGCGTCAAAGACTGTCACGAGGCCCAGCTTCACGCCGTGGCTTGAATTGGCCGCTTCGTAATTGGTCGAGGAGAAATTGTCGGTCAGCGTCGTGCCGTCGGCCAGCGCGCCGAAATTTTCGCCGCGAAAGCGCGCGAAGGTGTATTGCACGTTGAGCGTGTTGTTTTGCGAAAGGATGAAATCGGTGCGCGCAAACACCGCCGTGGGATTGTTCGTGCTGGTATGTTCGCCTTGCAGATTCGCAATGTCAGCCGGAACCGTCAGCCCAGCGGCGGGCGTGGCAAAGCGGACGAAGTACGGGATGCGCAGAAAGTTCTGCTCAGCCCCGACGAAGAAGAATGCGCGATCTTTTTTGAAGGCTCCGCCGACTGAACCGCCGAACTGGTTCTGCTGATTGTTGCCCTTGTTCTCAAACGCATCAGGCGCAGTCAGAGACGGATTGCGATTGAGATAAAGCGCTTCGCCGTGCCAATCGTTCGTGCCCGATTTGGTCACGGCGTTGACGAAGCCCGCGCCGGTGCGCCCGACTTCCGCCGTCGCGCCCGAACGCACGACTTGAAATTCGCGGATGGCGGTTTGCGGGAAGAAAAAGACCGCGTCATTGCCGCCGCGCTGATTGCCTTGCAGCGCGTCATTGAAATCTGCGCCATCCAACGCAATGTTCGAATTGATCGAACGCTGCCCCGCGATGACCAGCCCCTTGCGGTCGGAATCCTGCACAATGCCCGGCGTCAGTTGAATGAAGTCGGTGAAATTGCGCCCGCGAATCGGCAGCTCGCTGATGGCGCGCTGCCCGATGGTCGCGCCGGTCGCGCCTTCCTCGGTGTCTACGGTAGCGCTGTCGGCGGTGACGGTGACCGTTTCGTTGACCCCGGCGACTTGCAGCGTCAGATCAACCGTCTCGGTCTGCCCGACGGTCAATTGCACGCGCTCGCGCCTGGTCGTGGCAAACCCGCCCGCCTTGATCTCGAGCAGATATGACCCGATGGGCATCACGCTGGCGATAAACTGCCCGCGTTCATTGGTGGTCAGGGTGCGCGCGTAGCCGGTTTCAGTATTGCGCACCAGCACCGTCGCGCCCGCGATGACTTTGCCATCGGGCGCGCTGATGACGCCTTCGACGGCGGCACTGCCCGCTTCGGATTGGGCAGCCACGTTTGCGGTGAACGCGCAGAGCAGCAACAGCGTTGCGCTGAGCGCGTGAAAGAGCTTTGCCAACAGGCGGCAGTCAGTAGCCATGGTTTGAGCCTCCGTGAATTCTGGTCAATGGTTATTGCTGGTAATGAAGTGCGGCGAAACGAGACGTAGAAGGCGGTGAGCTTAGCAAGCGGAGGTTAAGCGAGCTTTAGGCGCAGCTCATATTCATGTTAATAGTGCGCCAGGGCGGGCGCTCGATCTAACACACAACTAACAGGGCCATAACTCAGGTTGAAGACATGCTGAGTATCTTCGTTCTTGCGCGCAGCGGGCGGCATCCGAGTGCTGAGCACAGCAGCCGCGCCGCCCTCCTTGAAACAAAACACGACAAGCACAACAGGAAGATTATGCAGCTACAGCTACAGGCTCCGGCGCGCCTGCGACAGCATCACCTCGAAGTCACGCTCGCCACGACCTTTGCGGAAATAGACGCGGCGCTGCGGTTGCGCTTCGAGGTCTTCAATCTCGAACTGCGCGAGGGCTTGAGCGCCTCGTATGAACGCGGCTACGACCGCGATGCTTACGATGCGTGGTGCGATCACCTGATCGTCAAAGACCTGACCAACGGCGCTATCGTCGGCACCTATCGGTTGTTGCGCGGCAGCGTCGCCACGCGCAATCTGGGGTTCTATTCCGAAAACGAATTCGACTTGGCCGCGCTGCACCAGCTGCCGGGCGAAGCACTCGAACTGGGTCGCTCGTGCGTCGCGGGTTCGCATCGTTCCTTCGCCACGATCAATCTGTTGTGGCAGGCCATTACGCACTACGCCGCGCATTACGGCATCGCGCATCTGTTCGGTTGCGCGAGCTTGCACGCCGCGGGCGCTGCCGAGATCGCGCCGCTCTACGCTTACTTGCGCCGCCAGCATTTCGCGCCGCCAGCCTGCCGCGTCACACCGTTGCCGCTTTGCCGCATGCCGCTCGTAGAAGAATTGGCCGATCAACTTCAAGTCATTGACGAACGCGCCGTGCGGCGCGCGTTGCCGCCGCTGTTGAAAGGCTATCTGCGCGCCGGAGCGATGGTCTGCGGCGCACCCGCCTTCGACGCGGACTTCGGCACGGCGGATTTGTTCGTGCTGCTGGAAACCAGCCAGATGGCCGGGCGTTATCAACAACACTATTCGACTTCATGAAACGAACGGGGGACGCACAACTGCTGCGGCGCGGCCTGCGGCTCATACTGTTTTTGGCCGTGTGCCTGTTCTTTCTCGTGGGCTGCACCTTGTTGCGCGGCGGCTTGCTAGGGGCCGGCCCGGGCAGGCACAGCCACTGGCTGGCGCGGCTGACACAAGCCTGGGCGCGCACCTTGCTCTGGAGTTTTGATTTGCAGGTGACGGGCGCCACGTCGCGCGCCGTGACGCCCGCCCGCAATTCTTTGCTGGTGAGCAATCATCAGAGCTACCTCGACATCCTGATTATCGCCGCGCATTGCCCGACGCTCTTTGTCGCCAAAAGCGAAGTCAGCCGCTGGCCATTGCTCGGTTGGCTGGCGGCGTTGGGCGGGACGATTTTCATCGAACGCGCCAACACGCACAGCAACGTGCGCGCGGCTTATCGCGTCAGCCGCGCCTTGCGGCAGGGCGTCAACGTGCTGGTCTTTCCCGAAGGCACGACCAGCAACGGCACGCGCGTGCTGGCTTTTCACCCGTTGTTTTTCGCGGCGGCGGTGCGGGCGGCGACGCCGCTTCAGCCGTTGACGATCAATTACGTGGCGGTCAATGGCGCAGCGCTGAATGACGAAACGCGCGACTGGCTGTGCTGGCATGGCGCGATGGATTTTGTGCGGCATTTCTGGCGGCTGCTCGGTTTGCGTTCGGCCACGGCGCGCTTGGGCTGGCACGAACCGCTCATGCCCGCGCGGCATGTCCCCCTCCGCGCGCTGGCGCAAGAGGTGCAGGCCACAATTACCAACGGTTTCGCCGCCAACGCGAACTGCATCACCGACAGGAGAAATCCCGCATGGCTCGCCGCGATGAAAACGAATGCGCGCATTGCGCTGAAACGCTGGACGTAAACGTCCGTTGCCTGGGCGCGGATTGGAAAGTCTATTGCTCGCCCGCTTGCCAACAGGCGGGCGAACAGCAATCTGTGCTGGAAAGCACGCGCTGGCTGGCGTGCGTGACAGAGCGGCATGCGCCCAACACTTGTGCAACGTATGCCTCTGCTTGAAGAGAACAATTAACCTCGATTTTATGCATCCTTAGCCTGAACTTTAGGCGGCTTTGCCAGACTCCCGCCTTACACAGCACACCGTAGGCGGCACGGGCAGTTTTACGCCGCAATCAAAGCACCCATCCATGTCAATTGAGGTCAAACAACCAGTTGCGCACCTTGCGCCTAGCCCGGCGGCTGAAGAGCTTGTCATTACCCAAATCTTTTGCGTTTGCGCGCATCGGTTTGGCAAGTGCTTTGTTCACTCAATTTCGGGGCTTGGTACGGTGAGGACTTTTCGGGAAGCTTTTGCTTTTCCCTGACCATAAGTCCTTTAGATTCGCATCAAATCCCCGTAAGTGAAAAGATTTGGGTAATGACAAGGGCTGAAGAGGACGTGTATGACGACGGCTATTTGCGCGTCGAGCATCAGCAGTTTTACGTCACCTTTGCCGGACGGCCGCTTTACGACCTGACGCGCAAAGAGTTTTTTATCCTCTCGCGGCTGGCGCGGCAATTCGGGCGGGCGGTGCGCTCCGAGGAAGTCTGGCAAGCGGCCTGGGGCGACGGCAGCGCGGCGAATTTGCAGACCTTGCGCGTCCACGTCGCCACCCTGCGCCGTAAGCTCGCACCGTTTGGCTTGGATGTGCCTGCGGTTGTGCATTTCGGTTATCGGCTGGCGCGCCATGTTGCGCCCAGCCACACAGACGAAGCGGTCAACGAACCGCACGCAATCATTCGCTAGCTGGGAACGACTGGTAATAAACCCGCATTCGCACAGGCGCATGCCAAGCACTCAAATTTAGACCTAAAGCAAAAGGAGCTTTTATGTTGAAACAAATGCAATTACACGGCTGGCTGCTCGCCTTGCTGGCGTTGCTATGCCTCTCGCTCAGCGCTTTGGCGCAAAGCGACCAAGGCCGCATCACCGGTACAGTCAAAGACCCGACCGGCGCGGTCGTGCCGAATGCCACCATCGTCGTCAAAAACGAGAGCACCGGCGCGGAACGGACCGTCACGGCCAATGCGGAAGGTGCTTTTCAAGTCAATGCCTTGCGCCCGGCGATTTATCGCATTCAAGTCAGCGCATCCGGCTTCGCGGGCTATGAAGTCAAGAGCGCGCAGGTATTGGTCGGCCAAGCCTTGAACATTGAGGCAGAACTCAAACTCGCCAACGCCAACGAGACCATCAACATCGTGGGCGGCTCGCAAGACTCGGTTGACACGGCTTCGGCGACGATGGGCGCGAACGTCAATCCGCGCGAAGTCGCTTCCTTGCCGCTCAACGGGCGGCAAGTCTCGCAGCTTTATTTGCAAGCGCCCGGCTCGGTCAACAGCGGTTCGGGCACCTTCGGCGACATCCGTTTCAGCGGACGCGCCACCGAACAAAATATGATTCGCTACGACGGGATTGAAGGCACTGCGATCATTGATGCCAACCCCGGCACGCTCAACGGGCAAGTGGCGTCGCCCTTCCGGCTGCAATCGAGTTTGGAAAACATTCAGGAGTTCCGCATTGAATCGAGCGCCTACACCGCCGAGTTCGGCTCGGGCACGGGCGGACAGATCAGCGTGGTGACGAAATCCGGTACGAACAAATTTCACGGCGCGCTGTTTGAGTATTTTCGCAACGAGAAGCTCGACGCGGCGAACTTCTTCGATAACGTGGTCGGCGATAAAGCGCCGCTGCGCATCAATCAATTCGGCGGCTCGCTCGGCGGGCCTATCGCGCAGGACCGGGCATTCTTCTTTTTCAGCTATGAAGGCTATCGCGTCCGCGCGGGCATCAATTCAGTAGAGGCCGTACCCGGCGCGCAATCGCGCATCTGCGCCCCGGCAGTCGGCGGCGTGTCGTGCGTGGAAGCAAACGGAACGGCTTCGCGTACTTTGGCGCTGTTGCCCGCCTTCCGCGATCCGCGCGCTGTCACGGTTTTGACCGGCACGGGCACGAACCTTTTCGACGTGGTTCAGCTTTCCGACCGCGCCGTCATCAATGAGACGGCAGCAGCCTTGCGCCTCGATTACAAATTGAATGAGAAGCACTCACTTTCGGCGCGCTACTTCCGCGACAAGGGTTTCATCACGCAGCCCGAAGGCGTTTCGGGACGACGCACTGAATTTACCGCCGTTCCGCAAAACGGCGTACTCTCCGTGCAATCCTTCCTGAGCACGACGCTGCTCAACGATTTCAAGTTCGGTTACAACGGCGCTTACACGCGCACCAACGGCATCGCGCGCTCGGTGCCTGGCATTGACCTGTCAGCTTCCGCGATCAACATCTCCGGCAATACGGC
>JANOWX010001043.1:0-2991 GCA_031418175.1 Acidobacteriota bacterium
CCGTCTGGCCGCCGTAACCCCAGGCGCTGACGCCTTTGACATCGGTCACCTGGCCTTTGACGTGGAAGCCGCCGATCAGGAAGTTGTAGCCCTCGTCTTTCAAGTACTGAAAAATCGAGCGCGTATCCTGCCCCATCAAAATCGCGTGCGACGGGTCGTAGTGAATCCGAAACACATCGCCCACGCCATGCTTCTCGCAAATCCGATGCAGCGCGATCCAGGTGCCCGGCGTATAGGCGATGTTGTTGTGCCAGTTGTCGCCCGGCACCCAGCCCGGCATCGGGCATTGTTCGTTGCGGTATTGCAGCCCGCGCTCTTTGGCGTATTTGAGCAGCGGGATGAAGTGCTCTTCGAAATCAATCAGGTTGGCGTCCATATTCAACTGCTGATTGCGCCCGACGAAGCCGCAGACGGCCTCTACGCCAAGCGCCACCGCCGCATCCATCGAACGTTTCATAAAATCGTGCTTGGATTTTCGGATCGAGGGATCGTGATGAAGCATGTTGTCGAAATAGCCGACATCTGAGATGCCCACGTGATTGGCGTCCAAACAGGCGCGCACACGTTTGGCGCGGGTTTCATCGAATGGCTGGCGCAGATCAAGCGTGTTGGCGACGGGATCGAGCATCGCTTCGGGCGGGATGTCGGTTTCGTCAGGATGCACGGCAGCAGAAAGCTGGATGTAATTCACGCCTAGTTCGCGCGCAAAGGCGACCCATTCTTCGATGGCGAGATCGGAATCGGGATCGCGCTTTTCGCGCGGGGTCAGTTCCTGCAAGGCGGCGGTCAACACGCCGACTTTCATGAATTTCGGTTCAAATGCTGTGACGGACATGGGCGGATAGCTCCTTCGGGTGTTTTGCCAAATATCTAAAAACGCCTTGAATTGATTGCACGATGAACGTGTGCGGAAGGGAAGTTACGTCATCGCGGCCGAGTGTGCCCGACGCCTTTTGGGGTGTCAAGGTTGTGGTTTGACCAGCGTGCAACGATGAAAAAAACAGGGCGGAACCGTTAATCACGCCGTTTTCCATTTCAACCTCCAACACATAGAATCGTGCGCAATGAGTAAAACAACTTGGAACATATCAGAAACAGAAGCGGGCATAAGGCTGGACAAATGGCTGGCGGCGGCTGAACGGCTCAACTCGCGTTCGCGCGCGTTGGCGGCGCTGGAAAAAGGGCAGATTTTCGTCAACGAAGCCGAGCAATCGGCGGGTGACGCGGGGCGGCGTATGCAACCGGGTGAAACGGTGCGCCTCTGGCTGGATCGTCCGGGCAGCGCGGCGCGGCGCAATTACGCTGGGACAGGCAAGCGCATCGCCGACCTGCATTTGATTTATGAAGACCCGGTCTTGCTGGTCGTCAACAAACCGGCCGGGCTGCTGTCGGTGCCATTGCCGGCCAAGCCGGATGAGCCTTCGCTATTGGATAAAGTCGCGGCGCATTTGCGCGGGCAGGGGCTGAATCGCGCTTTCATCGTGCATCGCATTGACCGCGATACTTCGGGGCTGGTCGTCTTTACGAAAGGCTACCCGGCGCAACAGAAACTCAAACAGCAATTCGAACGGCACGAACCTGAACGCATCTATCACGCCTTTGTTTACGGCCAGCCCGAACCAGACAAGGGGACGTGGCGCGATGAATTGGTTTGGGATCAGGAAGAGTTGAGGCAGAAGGTTGCGAGCAGCGGTAAAGAAGCGGACAAACAGGAAGCCGAATGCCGGTATCAAGTCTTGGAAAAATATGCCGAGGCGGCGTTGGTCGAGGTCGGTCTGATTACCGGCAAGCGCAATCAGATTCGCATTCAAGCCGGCTTGCGCGGCCATCCGGTGATTGGCGAGCGCCAGTACGCCTATCACCACAAACCCCCCGTCAAGATTGAATTCCCGCGCCAGGCCCTGCACGCGCTACGGCTGAGTTTTCGCCATCCGCAAGATGGCCGCAAAGTGAATTTTGAAGCCCCACTGCCCGCCGATTTGCAAGGCTTGCAGCAGCAGTTGCGCGGCGCCAGTAAGACTTGATCGCAAAGTGTGGTGCGGGTTCTTTACCGGTTCTTTACCCGCACCCGCTTAGTCTGCAAGTGTGGCACGGGTAAAGAACCCGCGCCACACTTGCAGGGTTTCGCGTAAGTCCAGAATCAATAACCCGTCCGTAGTTTCAGTTTGCTAAGTATCTGTTGGGCGGCATCGCGCGCGGCCCATTCGATCTGCACCTGCTCACGCGTCGCGCCGATGGGCGGTTGTGGCATGCCGCTGGGTTGCACGGGCATCCCGGTGCCGAAAGCGACTTGCTTGCCGGTCTTCGGTTCATACACGGTGTAGCGCAATTCCAGCCCATTCTGCGACATGCCCATGCGGTCAACCTGCAGGTCGAACAAGACGACGTAAACATTGTCGTTGTTCTTCGCCACATCCAGCGCGTCCGTGCGATTTTTGTTGCCGCCGGAATCGCTGGCTTGCAAACCGCGCACCTGCCGTTTCAATTCGTGGGCACAGGCGGCGCGCACGGTGTCGTTGAAGTAGCTTGGAATGCCCATATCGCCCATTTCCGACATCACCTGAATTTTGGTTTTCAGTTCTTCGGCCTTGGGCTTGTCGCGGTCTTCGGGCTCAACGGTTGATTCGGCCACGGTGCGCGTTTCGGGTTGGTTGACGCCTTGGACGGGGGGCAGCGGGTCGGCCTTCTTCTGTTTGCGGCCGGATTGAGCGAACGAGTTGCTGACGAGCAGCAAGCAGAAACAAGCAGTGAAAACGAATTGCAGCGGGCGGCGCATAGTTGCTCTCCTTATTGCAGTGGATGTTGATCGGAAGCAGGTGGCGGGATGCTAGTACGATTGGCGCGCGGGCACAATCGGCCTTGGCATCGTGACAAGCGCGGAGGTGTTCATTACAATCCGCCGCTTGTTGAGACAGAGCGATTAGACCGTTATCCGTAGTTTTCGTTTCAACCAAATCAGGACTTACGCAAAAAAGCATGGAGTTCAGGCTT
>JANOWX010001044.1:0-2143 GCA_031418175.1 Acidobacteriota bacterium
CGCCGAATTGATCCAGGCTGTCGAGCGCCTTGTCCAGAATCGGCGTGACGATGAAGCCCGGTTCGATGATGGCGACGCGGATGCCGTAAGTCACCACTTCTTGCGCGAGCGCTTCACTGGCGGCTTCGAGGGCGAATTTGCTGGCCGCATAAATCCCTAAACAGGGGATAGCCACGCGCCCCACCACGGAACTTATGTTGAGAATCGCGCCGCTGCGCTGTTTACGCATCGTGGGCAAGACGGCGCGGATGAGTCGCAACGCGCCGAAGTAGTTTGTCTCAAACACGCTGTGCGCCGTCGCATCATCGGCTTCTTCAATCGTGCCGAAGGGCGCGATGCCAGCGTTGTTTACCAGCACGTCAATGCGGTCTTCGCGCGCCAGCACTTCCGCCACGGCGCGTTGCGCGGACTCGGCGTCGGTGACATCAAGTTGCAGATATTCGAGCGTGACGTTATGAGCTTGCGCCGCCGCGCGTAATTCCTCGCTGCGGCCCAGGTCGCGCATCGTGGCGTAAACGCGATGGCCTTTTTCCGCCAAGTGAATGGCGGTCGCAAGGCCGATGCCGGTGTTTGAACCGGTGATTAAGGTGATAGGCATATTTTTCCTTTCTTCGTTGAACTGCCCGTTTTAGGGTTGTTTGATGGTCGAGTTGTGAAAGGCCACGACCTGGCATTGGCCTTTCTGTTTCACGACCATCGCGGTCGTGCGCGCTCGTCCGCTGAACTCGCCATTCTTGTGGCGGCCTTTCGACACGGTGATTAGATTCAACAGCGCCGTATTGCCATACACGTTCATCACCATCTCCTCAAAGTGGTAATCGTCGTACTTGACCTGATTGGGAATGGCTTTGGTCGCCTCGAGGAAAGGCGCCTTGCCGTAAACCGCGCCGTTGCCGTCGCTGATGAGCAACTCTTCGGCGAGCATGCGGGATAGCGCGTCGGCATCACGATTCAACATCGCCTTTTCGTACTCCGCCGCGCGCTGTTTGATCTCTTGCTCGGCTTTGGCGTCAGCGCCGGATTTCGCCTTGGCGGGCGGGTTGGTGGTTTGCGCGGCGGCCCAGAGCGTGGCCGTCAGCAGAACTGCGAGCAGCAGGATTGGTTTCATGGGTTTTCTCCTTAGGGTTGGTAATTGGTTTGGGGCAGATTGACTGAGTAGTTTATTTACTTCGTTTGCGGCTCAGCGTGAAACAGCTTGCTCACAATGCGCCACTGGCCTTCGATTAGCAACGACTGAATGGAATCGTAAAAATCGTGAGCCTGATAAGCGTCCATCGCCAGTTCGGGCAGCGCGTTGCGATAACGCTGAACGGCGCGTTTGCGCCCTTCCAGCCCTTGTTCATCGGGCAGCGCAGCCGGTTCGTGCGAGACGACGCCGGGGCTGTAAAGTTCATCAATCACGGCGAGGTTACCTTTATTCCAGGCCTCTTCGATCACGCGCTGCGCGACGGCAATGTTGCGTGTGGCCAAGGCGTGCGCCGTTTCGGCTGAGTCTTCAAAAAAATCCAAACGCGCGGGCCGGCGGCATGGGCGAAGTCTTTCTCGCCGCAGACACGCAACTGGGCCGCCGCGCCGCGCTCAAACTGTTGCCCGAACGTTTCACCGCCGACCCGGCGCGCATCCGCCGCTTTGAACAGGAAGCGCGCGCCGTGCTCTCGCTCAATCATCCGAACATCGTCACGCTGGTTGACCTGGGCCAGGCGGACGGCGCGTTTTTCATGGCGACCGAATATGTCGAAGGCGAAACCTTGCGCCAACGTCCGCGCACGCAAGGCGCACTGCCCGCGTCCGCAGCGCTCGAAATCGCTTTGCAAATCGCCGCCGCGCTGACCGCCGGCGTGGACAACGGATAACGATCCGAACCTCAGTCTGGGTGGTTTTGCACGGGCGTGGTGTGCAGTCGCTATGCCTTCTGCACACCACTCATGACTATTCCACCCAATCCGCGATAAACACATTCGTATCGCCCTGCTTCGCCGCATTGCGGTTCGAGCAGAACACCAGCTTCTTGCCATCGGGCGAGAACATCGGGAAGCCGTCAAAGGTCTCGTTCGTCGTGATGCGTTCCAGGTTCTGGCCGTCCATATCCACCGCGTACAGATCGAAATCGCGTCCGCGCGGATCGTTCAGGTTGGTCGAAAAG
>JANOWX010001045.1:0-2353 GCA_031418175.1 Acidobacteriota bacterium
GGGCGTGGGCGTGGTGCCCTCGGCGCGCGGGTGGGGTCCGGGGGGGTTGCGCTTGGTGTGTTTGGGGGGTGGTGGGGGCGCGCCTGCCTGCCCGCGCCGCGCCCTCCCGCGCGCGGTACCGTACCGCTGTGCGGTTTTCCCGCCTCTCGAATTGAAAGCCAAGCTAAGCCGCCACAAGTATCAACGACACTCAGCAAACAATCCGCCTAACTCAGGTTTTTTTCTGATGCGACTCAGGTATTCCCCGATACCGCGCAAGCCGCCCTTCGATCTATAAACTTCCCGGACGGTAAGGCCAATTCTGCAAAGGCCGGGGCGGCGGAAATCGGCATCTGCTGGGCCCGGCTTGGGGGAGGAAGCTTCATCAGGGAGCTTTACGCAGGTTGGCCTTTTTTTGAAATTGAGAAGCGGCGACAACGCGCTGGTAATCCCCAGTGCCGCCGCTCGACGGTAGCGGCAGCTTTCCACTCCGCGCCTCTGCGAAAGCTGCTGCTGCTGTCAGGTACTGCGCGATTCTCTCGTCCCTTTACGCGCACAAAAAACGCCAAACCCGCTGCGCTGCGTCCCCAGTGCGGGTTTGGCGTTTTTTGCGTTGGGCCGAAAGTAGGACGGACTTTAGTCTGTCCTACCGCAGTGGGCTGCATCGGACAGACTAAAGTCCGTCCTACCCGCCTAGACCTTTTCCGGCACCACAAACGGCGCGCGGTATTGCCGCCGCATCATCGCTTGGGCTTCCTTGTCGTTGACGATCATCTCTTTGGCCGGATCGAAATCGAGCGAGCGGCCCAGCCGGTAAGAGATATTCGACAGGTGCACCAGCGCCGAAGAGAGATGGCCCTCTTCGATCTCACCATTCAGCATCTCGCGTTTGTTGTTGCGCACGGCTTCGATGAAGTTGGCCCAGTTGTTGCCGCCTTCCTTGCGCGCCGGGCCGGGTTCGCCATTCTTGCCCAGAAAAGTTTTGTACTCGGTGTAGCCGTCAATCACCATATAGCCTTCTGAACCGTAGAAGAGATTGCCGACCTTGACGCCGCCTTCGGGGTTGGTCAGCCAGTGGCGCACCTCGAAGACGAGCAGCTTCTTCTTGCCGCCCTGCCCACTCTGATTGAATTCGAGCGAAGAGATTTGGGTGTTCGGCGTCGTCTGATCGTCATCGAACATGTAATGCCCGCCCATCGAAGCGACCTTCGTCGGCAGCGTCACGCCCAGGCCCCAGCGCGCGATGTCCATCTCGTGAATGCCCTGGTTGCCGATGTCGCCGTTGCCGTAGTCCCAATTCCAATGCCAGTTGTAATGGAACCGGTTCGGATTGAAGGCGCGTTGCGGCGCGGGGCCCAGCCATAAATCGTAATTCACGCCCGCTGGCACCGGCCCATCCGGCTTCTTGCCGATCGTGTTGCGCGGCTTGAAGCACAACCCGCGCGCCATATAGACCTCGCCGATTACGCCTTCGCGCAGCTTTTGCATCCCCTCGCGCAAGGCCACGCCTGAACGGCTGTTGGTGCCATGTTGCACGATGCGGTCGTATTTGCGCGCGGCGGCGACAAGCTGTTTGCCTTCCCAGTAAGTATGCGAGCAGGGTTTTTCCAGATAGACGTGTTTGCCCGCCTGGCACGCCCAGATGCCCATCAACGAATGCCATTGATTGGGCGTGGCGATCGAGACGGCGTCAATGGATTTATCTTCGAGCAGCTTGCGAATGTCTTGATAAGGCGTGGGCTTCTTGCCGGTCGCTTTCTCGACCGCAGCGCTGCCTTTGGCCATCACCGCATCATCCACATCGCACAGCGCGGCGATCTCGACGTTCGGCATTCTGGCGTATTGATTGATGTGGCCGCCGCCTTGCCCGTTGAAGCCAATGACGGCCACGCGGATGGTGTCGTTGGCGCTGCCAACGCGGGTACTGATGTTGAAGCCCAGCGCGCCAGCCCCCAGCGTGCTAGCCGCCGTGGCGGAACTCTTGATGAAATCTCTTCGCTTCATTGGGTGTCTCCTCAAAAGGTTTGGGATTGGTTTGGGTAATGTGGTTTGCGAGCGCCGCCAGTCTACGCCAAGTACACTGCCCGGTGCTATACTCGCGCGCACTTTCAGACAAAAGGAGAACCGGCAATGAGTACCAAGAGTGCCAGCAAGCAAACGTCACAGACCGCCGCCGCTGAACGGGCAAGCCTGCCAATTCCGCCCTTGGAGCACGGCGACAGATTGACGCGTGACGAATTCGAGCGCCGCTATCACGCCATGCCGGATCTGAAGAAGGCCGAGTTGATCGAAGGGAGAGTCTATCTGCCATTCGCTTTTGGTAGGCGGAGCCACAGCGAAGCTCGCATGGTGCTTGGGGCTGGCTTGGCGTTTC
>JANOWX010001046.1:0-5137 GCA_031418175.1 Acidobacteriota bacterium
AATCCCGGCTAGAATGTCTAAACTTTCCCCCCCGCCATTCCCCAACCAAGCCAAACAGTCCCGCCCAAAAACCCGCCAACCCCGTTTGGCGCCACGAACCGTCAGGCTCAGGTTTATTTATCCTGCCACACCGGCACGCGCCCCGCCGACCACGGCGCGCCCGCCGTTTCGAGCGTCTTGTCCAGCTTTGCTAGATCAACATCGGTCAGCGACCGCAGCTTCGCCAGCGCGCCTTTGAATTCTTCGGCGGCGATGGCGTACTGATCTTGCAAGGTCTGCGACGGACGCAGCGAAGTCAGCCGGATGCGTTGCGTGATGGCTCCGACGCGCTGATTGATCGAAGGCGGTGGCGTATCGCTCAACTCGCGCCCGCCGCGCAGGGCTTGCAGGACTTCGTCGAGCTTGTCGTCGAGCGCGTTGACTTCGTTGCTGAGCGCCTGATTGCCGCCGGGGGCTTCGAGCGCGGCGCGTTTCATCAGGCCGACTTTGGTTTTGGCAGTGTTGGCTGCGTCGAGCGCGCCCGTCACCGCGCGTTGCAAGCGAATCACCTTGCGCTGGAATTCGGCCAGGATGGTGCGGTCTTGCGGGGTCATCTTCTCAGTGCCTTCAGCAACGACATTGAAGGTTTGCGTGCCCGCCAGTGGGGCGATGACGCCGCCCACGCGCTTCGCCATCGTCACAGAGTATTTGCCGGGCATCGCCAATTCGCCTTGCGGGCCACCGCCAAAGCCACCACCGCCGCCGCCGCCAGCAGGATCATCGCCGCCACCGCCTGCGCCACCACCGCCAGCACCACCGCCACCTGCGCCGCCGCCACCGCCAAAGCCGCCAAAGCCTTGCGGCGCGGCTTGCACGACGGGCGGCGCGTAACGGAAGTCCCAATTCAAGCGTTGAATGCCGGGCGCTGCGGGCCCGGTCAAACGGCGCACGACTTTGCCTTCAGCGTCGCTGATGGTGAAGAGCAGCGTGGGCGCTTCCTCTTCGGCCTCATCGCGCAATTCCTGCCGCGTGGGATATTTGATCGGCTCGTTCTTGCGGGCGGCTTCGCGCTCGGCTTGCTGGCGCTGTTGGCGTTTGGTGCGAATCGGTTCTTTGAAATAGTAAGTGATCGTCGCGCCATACGCAGGATTGGGCGCGGTGTAAAGCGACGCGCCTTGGAAACCCGTCAAAGCGGCCTGCGAACGCACGTACATCTGCGCATCTTTGACCGGGAAGAGATTCGATTCCTGGGCCAGCACTTCGGGCTTGACGCCGCGCAGGGGCGAATAATCGTCCAGCACATAAAAGCCGCGTCCGAAGGTCGCCAGTACGAGATCATTCATGCCCTTGTGAATGGCGATGTCGCGCACGGCGATGACCGGCAAGCCGCTGCGCATCTGAATCCATTTCGTCCCACCATCTGCATTCACCGCGGGCGTGAAGAAGACCCCGAATTCGGTGCCGATGAACAGCAGGTTCGGATTGACGTGGTCTTCGGCAATCGCATAGACCGAGCCGCGTTCGGGCAGGTTGCCGTTGATCATCGTCCAGGTCTTGCCCGCGTCGGTGCTCTTGACCGGATAGGGTTTGAAATCGCCGTTCTGGTGGTTGTTGTAGAGCGCATACACCGTGTTGGCGTCGTGTTGCGAAGCCAGCACGCGATGCACGTAGCTGTCTTTCGGGACTTCCAACACCTGCTCGACCTTGCGCCAGGTCTTGCCGCCGTCTTCGGTGATGTTGAGCAAGCCGTCATCGGTGCCGACGTAAATCAGCCCTTCTTTCTTGGGCGATTCGCTCATGTGCGAAGCGTTGCCATATAGCGCGGTGGATTGGTGTTTGGCCACGGCATCCGACCCCCAAATCTTGCCCATCACCGGCAGTTTGTCGCGGTCTAGTCCGCGCGAAAGTTCGCCGCTGACAACTTGCCAGTCGTCGCCGCGATTGTCGCTGCGGAAGAGTTTGTGTCCGGCGAAATAGAGCCGCTTGCTGTTGTGCGGGCTGATGATCAGCGGCGAATCCCAGTTGTAGCGTTGCGATTCTTCGCCCTTGCCGGGAATCGGCGTGATGCTGACGCGGTCGCCGGTCAGCTTGTTGAAACGCACGAGGCCGCCGTTCTGGCTCTCGGCGTAAATCGTGTTCGGATCGTCGGGGTCTACGCGCGAGGTGAACCCGTCGCCGCCATTGGTCTGGAACCATTCGCCGTTGGTCATGCCCGACGTGCTGCGCGTCTTGGCCGGGCCGCCCAGCGAGTAGTTGTCCTGCGTGCCGCCGTAAACGTTATAAAACGGCATCTGGTTATCCACCGCCACGTCGTAAAACTGCGCGATGGGCAGGTTGCCTTTGAACTGCCAGTTGACGGCGCGGTCGTGCGTTTCATACACGCCGCCATCGCAACCAACCAACATGAAATTCGTATTGTTCGGATCAACCCAGATGGCGTGGTTGTCTGAATGCTTGTGGCGTTCACCCGGCCCCAACGCTCGCTGCGTGCGACCGCCATCGTCCGACACCTGGAATTGGACGTTCGGGATGTAAATGCGATCAACGTTCTTGGGGTCGGCGATGATCTGGCCGTAGTACATTCCCTGCGCAATCGCAGGGTTGGTGCGTTCCCACGTCGCGCCTTTGTCGCCCGAACGGAAGATGCCGCTGCCCTGTGCGGCGGCCTCGACCGTGGCGTAAACGACGTTGGGGTCAACCGGCGAAACCGCAATGCCGATGCGCCCCAAATCGCCTGCGGGCAAACCGCCGCGCAAGCGCGTCCACGTGGCGCCGCCATCGGTGGATTTGTGCAGCGCACTTTCAGGCCCGCCGTTGATCAACGTGTAAAAGTGGCGGCGGCGCTGCCAACTGGCGGCGTAAACGATGTCCGGGTTCGACGGATCGAGCACGACATCCGTCACGCCGGTGTGTTCGCTGAAACTCAACACAGCCTTCCACGTCTTGCCGCCGTCGGTGGTTTTATAGAGGCCACGGTCGCCGCCCGCCGACCAGAGCGGCCCTTGCGCGGCGACATACACGACCTTGCCGTCGCGCGGGTCAATGGCGATCTTGCCGATGTGCTCGGATTTATCCAGGCCGACCTTGCGGAAGCTGCGCCCGCCGTCTTCGGATTTGTAAACGCCGTCGCCATAGCCGACGCTGCGCTGGCTGTTGTGTTCGCCGGTGCCGACCCAGAGCACGCTCGTGTCTTTTTGATCGAGCGCAATCGCGCCGATGGAAAACGAACCGTAGTTGTCAAACACCGGCGTCCAGGTCGTGCCCGCGTTGACGGTCTTCCAGACGCCGCCCGAGGCTACGGCGATGAAGTATTTGGCGCGGTCGTTGGGGTCTACGGCAAAGCCATTGACGCGGCCACCGACGACCGAGGGGCCGATGGAACGGAAGCGCAAGCCGCCAAAGGTTGGCGATGACATGGGGTCGGAGGGGCGTTCGGGGACGCCGCCTTCACCGCCTTGTGGCGGGCCGCCTTGTCCGCCCCCGCCACGGCGGCCTTGGGCGTGCGCGGAAAAGAGCGCGAGTGAAAATAAAGCAAGAGCGATCAGGAAACGACGAATTGATTTCACGGTGATGTCCTCCAGAATTTACGAATCACGCCGGAGCTTACGGCAAAAGAGCCAGCGGCGATGACGAAAACGTATCGGTGCAGAAATCGGCCAGCGGAAAGACGCTGCCACAATGAAAACTTCTCACAAAGGAAACGGCGACTGAATAATCAGTGCCTGGTGCCTTGCAGCGCGCCAAGCCAGCTCAAACGTTGTGAGACGAAGCGGCTCAGGTTTTGCCTTACCGAGTGGGTCTAAAATTGAGATGGTCTGCTTACTGATAGCGACGACAACCACGGCGTGTGCGGCGTCGGGATGGCCGAAAAAGCGGCGCTGAATGCCAACTATCGGAAACCAACCTTCGCGCAGACAATCACGCAAATCAAGCAAGCTCCAATCGGCGTGCAATTCAAAGCTTACACCCAATTGCTCCAACCGTTCCGCTGTGTCATTGAGGCTGATACCCACTGGCGGAATGCGCAATGCTTGCCTGAGGGCCTTCTCCGCTGGCTGTTGTCCAAAACCTGATAGCACCATCCTTAGACAAGCCGCTACACAAGAGGTGCGATATTCTTGCTCATACCAAGTGAGCATTTCATTCCTCATCAGCCAGCGGGAGCAGACCAAGTGCGTGCCCCAGCAACTCGGCACGCTGGCGCAACTCCTGAGCCGTAGGCGCTTCGGCAAAGCGCCCGGTCACGGCATGCAAATGAATATCGCCAATCACGCCGACAGGCCCTGTGTCAGGAAACGCGAGTTGCACCGGCAGATGCCAGCTATGCGTCACCGCACTATAATCCGCGCGCGAGACATTCACGGCAAAAGCGACTTCCCGCAACAACCAGCCATTTACTTGCGAGATGGCTTCTTCAGCGGTAGGCACGGCCAATTCCGCGAGCGTCGCGGCTGCTGTTTGTTGTTTGATCGTGTTCATAACCGCATTCTAAGACGAAGCCGAACGATTGGCGAGAACCAGCGTCGCAGAAAGACAGATTAACCGCACACTCACGAAGCCTTCTTCACCACTGGCAGCGGCGAAGTCGAAGCGGGCGCGGGTTTGCCGTCCACCGTGCGCGGCTCAATCAACTCAATGCGCGTGCCGTCGGGGTCGTACAGATTCAACTGCCGCCGCTGATTGACGCCGGTGCGGATTTCGAGCGGGCGCGTGTAACTCTTGCGTGTGGGCCGCACCTCCAATTGCGCAAGCGCCTGATTGATGTCGGGCGCTTTGACACCGCGCGCCAACAGGTATTGGCGCAACTGTTCGGCATCGCCGGTATAAAACGATAGGTGCCGCAGCCGGTCTTCGTTTGGGTTCAAACCCGGCAAGAGTTCGATGTATTGCTGGTCATTGATTTTGATGAAGGTCAGCGACAATGAACCATCGGCGTTTTTCAGATCATACGGTTCGGTGAAGCCGAGGAAGTCTTTGTAGAAGGCGCGCGCCTTTTCGATGTCGCTGACGGCGAGCGCCATGTGCGCGACGCCCAGCAGGCGCGGGCGTTTTGGCGGCGAGACCTGTTGAAGCCAACCAAACGAAAACAGCAAAACCAAGTATCGTCTCAATAATTCGGGGCGGCGTGTCAGTAGCCCGACCGTAAGGAAGGGCTGGC
>JANOWX010001047.1:0-1747 GCA_031418175.1 Acidobacteriota bacterium
TCCGTCTGCTGCCGAGACCGCACGCTGGAAGCGGTGCGTACCCAGGGTGGCCGCTTTCTTTACGAAAGAACCTATGACTGACAACCAACGCAAAATCACACCTGAGCAATTACGCAGCTTTCGCTGGTTCGGCAAACCCGACCTGCGCTCCTTCACGCATCGTTCGCGCCTGAAACAGATGGGCTATGGCAGCGCTGATCACACGGGCAAACCCGTCATCGCCGTCGTCAACACTTGGAGCGATCTGACCACCTGTCACAGCCACTTCCGCACACGCGCCGAAGAGGTCAAACGCGGCGTCTGGCAGGCCGGCGGCTTTCCCGTTGAATTGCCCGCGATGCCGGTCAATGAAACGTATATGAAGCCCTCGCCGCTGATGTACCGCAATCTGCTGGCGATGGAAACCGAAGAGTTGTTGCGTTGCCAGCCGATTGACGGCGTCGTGCTGATGGGCGGCTGCGACAAGACTACGCCAGGGTTGTTGATGGGCGCGCTCTCGATGAATTTGCCCACGATCTATCTGCCCGCCGGGCCGATGCTGCGCGGCAATTGGAACGGCCAAGTGCTGGGCAGCGGTTCGGACGTGTGGAAGTATTGGGCCGAACGTTGCGCGGGCAATATCAGCGAGGCGGAATGGAATTCGATGGAAGACGGCATCGCGCGTTCGCCCGGCGTGTGCATGACGATGGGCACGGCTTCGACGATGACGGCGCTGGCCGAAGTGCTCGGCTTCACGCTGCCCGGCGCGTCTTCGATCCCGGCGGTGGACGCCAATCATCAACGCATGGCGACCAATTGCGGCCGCCGCATCGTCGAACTGGTTTGGGAAGATTTGAAGCCGAGCGACTGGCTGACCATGCAATCGTTTGAGAACGCCATCGTCACCGACATGGCAATTGGCGGCTCGACGAACGCGATCATCCATCTGGTAGCAATGGCCGGACGCGCGGGCTTGCACTTGCCGCTGCCGAAGTTCGATGAGATTTCGCAACGCGTGCCGATGATTGCGAACCTGCGGCCTTCGGGCAAATACCTGATGGAAGACTTTTATTACGGCGGCGGTTTGCGCGCGCTGCTCAAGCAACTCGGTGCGCTGCTCCATCTGGATGCAATGACGATCAATGGCCAGACGCTGGGCGCGAATATTGCGGACGCCAACGTATTCAACGGCGACGTGATTCGTTCGCTCGACAATCCTGTTTATTCCTTCGGCGGCACAGCGATCCTTTACGGCAACCTCGCGCCCAACGGCGCGGTCATCAAACCCACCGCCGCCGAAGAGCGCCTGTGGCAGCACACCGGGCGCGCGGTGGTCTTCAAAGACTACGACGAGATGAACGCGCGGCTGGCTGACGAGAATCTGGACGTGGATGAAAACTCCGTGCTCGTGTTGCAAAACGCCGGGCCGCTGGGTGCGGGCATGCCCGAATGGGGGATGCTGCCCTTGCCGAAGAAGCTGTTGAAACAAGGCGTGCGCGACATGGTGCGCATTTCGGACGCGCGCATGAGCGGGACTTCTTACGGGACGTGTGTTTTGCATGTTGCGCCCGAAAGCTTCATCGGCGGCCCGCTGGCGCTGGTGCGCGAGGGCGACCTGATCGAATTGAATGTGCCGGAGCGGCGTTTGGAATTGAAGGTCAGCGACGAAGAGTTGGCCCAACGCCGGGCGGCATGGGTCGCGCCGCCGAAACGTTATGAACGCGGCTACGGCGCGCTGTTCGCCGCACACGTGACGCAGGCGGAGCAG
>JANOWX010001048.1:0-3518 GCA_031418175.1 Acidobacteriota bacterium
AGAAAATGTGTCCGGCTGCTATGCACAGAAACCACTAAAATCAATTGAGAGAATCGTAAAAGCTAGCTCAAACGCAGGGGATTTGGTCCTAGATTTTTTTGCACACTCAGGAACGACATTACTTGCGTCAGAGTTGTTGGGGCGGCGTTGTTTTACTGCCGATCTTGATCCTATTTATTGTGAGATCACCATTCGGCGGTTGGAGCGTTTTCGTTCGCACCGTAAGCTTGGCTGGCAAAATGGGCACCCGTTTGAGAATGAAATAGATATTCCTACCACAGAGATCCAAAACAAGACGCAAAAACCGAAACAAGACCATTTTCAGGATAGTCTCTTTAGTTATGGAAACACTGCAAGCAGAACTTGAGCGGCTGATTTCTCAACTCGATAATGCGGATGAGGTCAAAAGCAGAGTTGAGACGTTGATTTCTGTCTACCCATTTAATGAGTACGAATACATTATCTCGACCTTGTTAGGTGCTGGTGTACTTTTACTGGATGATTACTTCATTCTACGCGACGAATATATCGCCCGGAATATGTTTCTTTATATCTTTGAGATCAGTGCCCCGCGTGGTTTTGGAGAGCTTTGGACACAAGGGCATCTCAAAGAACTTGTTCCTGAGTTAATCAAGCCGAGTAAAAAGTTAGACCCCGATTATAGTGGGCAATACGATTTTCTCCTTGCCCCCCAAATTCGCCTTGAAGTTAAAGCATCCCGTGCAGTTGCCTTCAAAACAGATGAACCGCTGTATGTGAAGGCACTATCTTCAGATTCAGGAAAGCAGTTTGACATGAATTTCCAGCAAATAAAGCCTGCTTGCTGCGATGTTTTTGTGTGGGTTGGAGTCTGGAGAGATGTGATTCGGTATTGGGTTCTTTCTTCTCGTGAGGTTGAGCAAAATCGTTACTATTCAGGTGGGCAACATCGGGGTAACATTGGTGAAGGGCAGTTACATATCAAACGAGAGAATATTTCTGAATTTGAGAAGTATGAATGCCGTCCAAATGAATTACTACAGGCGATAAAAGATGCCTATATACGCCAAACCTCCTCTTCCTAAAAAGACATCTAATGAGATTCCCCATGCTGCGTCATCTAATCAACTACAGCCCAACCCGCACCCTCATACTTTTGGCGCTCGTCTGCGTTCTATTCGCCACAGGCGTCGTCCAAGTCCAGCAGGCAAAAGGTGGCCGCACAGTTCGTCTGCTGACCCGCGACGGCAAGGTGTTGGTGAGGAGCCTTTCCGCAGGCGGCTTCACGGTGAACGGAAGCCCTTCCCGCGCCGTGAATGCCGACACATTGCTTTCGATCAATCTTGGGCCAGAGGCAAGCCCGCGTGAAGCAGAGCGCATCACCGCCGGTCTCGCCGCCGTGCAGGGCACCGACCGCGTGGCGCGTGACACAGCGGTGGCGGAGTTGACCGAGATTGGGCTGCCAGCACTCACGCCTGTGCTCAACGCTTACAAGGATCGTGATCTGCGCGAGCCGGACGCGCTCTATCGCCTCTTCGCTCGCTTGATGCCTGGCTATGCGGACGCGGCGGATCGCACGCTTGATCTGATCCGGCTGAAAAATGGCGACGCCTTGCGCGCAAGCGTGGGCGCGGAATCGCTCACGATTCAGCCGACTGGCGGGGCTGCGATGAAGGTTCCGCTCGCTGAGCTTCGCTCGCTGGCGATACGGCAGGGCGTGATCGAGAAAACCTTTGAAGTGCATGCGCTCAGGCACTGCACCCAGATCGAATTCCTCGACACCGGCGTCATCATTAGCCCCAACTCGCGCGTCGAAGTGACCGCCGCCGGATATGTGCGACTCGCTTTCGCCGTTGATGGCTGGGCCTCCGATCCCGATGGAATCAAGGTGCCGGGGCCGAATTACAAAACGAATCTGGTGGATGGTTTTCCCTTTGGCGCACTGGTCGGCAAGGTCGGCGTCGCTGGGGCGCGTTTCATCGTCGGGCGTCGCATGGACAAAACGGGCGTGAGCGAAGGCCGCCTGTACCTCGCCGTAAACGACAACGGGCATTGGCAAAACAACATCGGCAGCTTTCGGGTGAAACTGCGCGTTAGTGACGGCTATGATGTGGGCGATCCGCAATAGCCGGAAGAACGGACGCAGCTAATTTGAGCGATACGATTACCAGCGGTGAAGATTCCAAATACGGTTGCTGCGCGGCTTTCATCGCTTGCGGACGGGACGTTCACGCTCCTACGGTTTATCCGCCGCGATGTAATTGGTGACGATCAGGTCGTAGTAGTTTTTATATTGCCCCGCGTCGAAATCTTTCAAAAACACCGGCATCAGTTGCAGCGCCGTCGTCGAAAGGTGCCCCGGCAAACGCGCGGGGTGGGAGTAACGCATGTTGAAGACGGCGCGAATGAACAGACTCTTGTCCGTCAGCGGCAGCTTGCGCACGTTGTTGGCAAATTGCGTGAAAACATCGTTGTCGAACAGATACTGCTCGACGTTCGACGTGTAGAAAGTCGTGACCGTCTGCCCGTGTTTGCGCAGGTATGCGCCGATGCCCGCGATGGCCTGCTTGCCCGCGAAATCGCCGACGACCGGGATGATCAGGTTTTTGACGTGCATGCCGCGCACGAATTCATAATCCTCGACGCTCGCCAAAAAATTGCCCTGCTGCCCGCGCAAATCCGTCGCCGTCAGCATCTCTTGCAACGACGGGAAGTAGGTGCTCCACGCGCCATCCATGCGAAACGCGATCTCCAGGCCATCCACGCGGAAGCTTTTATAAATGTATTCCAGACTCGCCACGTCGCGTTCAGTGAGCGGGCATTGAAACTCTTCGACAATCGTCTTGCGCAGCGTCGCCAGATTGGCGGCGTAGGCCTTTTCATCGGCGGGCGTCTTGACCAGCAGCGCGACCAATTCATTCAACGGCGCATTGGCGGCGGGCGGTTTTTCTTTGGGCAAAGGACGGCTCAACAACAAGGCCAGGAATTGCGGGCGTGTCGGCGACAGGTGAAAGATCGCCTTGTACATCAAATGCTGAATGACGGCCTGGCGGCGAATGTCGAGCAGGAACGCAATGCGCGGGCGCAGCTTGGCGATGTAGGTGTAGTTTTGTTCGGGGCCGACGCCTAGATAAGCGCCGCCCGCCGCGCTGAGCTGGCGCAGCTTGTCCACGATGTGCAGGTACGAAGTCTCGTTCGAAGTGAAGTTGTCCGAAAAGAAATAGCCGCCTTCCTCTGACATCTCACGGCTCAAGCGCGAAAATTCAGCGGCAGACAAACTGTCTGGCAAGGGCGCGGGTGTTGGGCTGGCGGTTGGGGCAGGCGTGGGCGCTTTGGTTGGCGGCGGGTTCTGCGGATTGGTTTGGGCCAAGCTGACGGTTGCGTTCGTTAGCCAAAGCAATCCGATCAACCAGTAAATCAAACGAGCCTGATGCTTCATGCCGGTCTCACTTTCCGAATTGGTGTTGGCATTCGCGTTGAAGAATGCCAGGCAGTGTTTACCGGAATTCGCCGCGTTTGTACAACAACCTGGGTACGCA
>JANOWX010001049.1:0-2115 GCA_031418175.1 Acidobacteriota bacterium
CGATTTGATTACGACGGAATACTGTTGCGACCGGCCCAAAGCGGGGCGCGAACATTGCGACCTGACCTGCGGGAAAACCTATTTGCGCGCGGCTGGGCAATGGAAACAGATTGACGCCAGCACGCCTTGCTGAGCCGGATTTCAACCACGGGGGACAGGGGGACACGGGGACACGGGGTTTTCTGGATAGGTTGACTTGGTTTTCAGCCAATCGGTGGAACTTGACCACGAGTTAGCTTTTAGTTTTCCCCTCTTCCCCGTGCTCCCCGTGATTCATCTGTTTTTTTCGGTAATTGTTATGAATGGAGCCGAGAGTCTGATTCACACCGCCATCAAGGCGGACATCGAAGTCTGTTTTGCCAATCCGGGCACGACCGAAATGCCGCTGGTGCGCGCGCTCGACGACGTCGAAGGCCTGCGCGCGGTGCTCTGCCTGTTCGAAGGCGTGTGCACGGGCGCGGCGGATGGTTATGCGCGGATGGCTGAAAAGCCCGCGTTGACGCTGTTGCATCTGGGGCCGGGGTTCGCCAATGGCATCGCTTATCTGCACGATGCGCGGCGCGCGCGTTCGCCCATCGTCAACCTGATCGGGGAACACGCGACCTGGCACATCGGGGCCGATCCGCCGCTCAATTCGGACATCGAATCGCTGGCGCGGCCCGTCTCGCACTGGTTGCGCCGCAATCGTTCGGGCGAAAAACTGGCCAGCGATTTGACCGATGCCATCGCGGCGGCCACGGCGCATCCCGGTTATATCTCGACGCTGATCGTGCCGCACGATTGCCAATTGGAAGCGGCCAGCGGACTGACACGCCTGTTCAAGACCGCGCCGCCCGCGCCGCGTGTGGAAGAAGATGAACTCACGCGCGCCATCGAATTGCTGCAACAGAATCAACCGACCGTGCTGTTTCTGGGCGGCCACGCGCTGCGGCCACGCGGTTTGCAAGCGGCGGCGCGCATCGCGGCGGCGGCCAATTGCAAACTCTTTTGCGAGACCTTCCCCGCGCGCTTGGAACGCTCGCCCAACCTGCCCACGGTCGAACGGCTGCCGTACTTTCCCGAACAGGCGCTGGCCGCGCTCGAACCGTTCAGCACGATCATCATGGCGGGCGCCAAAGCGCCAGTCTCGTTTTTCGGCTATCCCGGCCTGCCCAGCTATTTCATTTCAGAAGACCAGCAACAACACGTGCTGGCCGAACCGCACGAAGACGCCGTCGCCGCGCTCGAAGCCCTGGCCGAAGCCGTCAACGCGCCGCTCGAAGTTTTTGCGCCTTTGCGCCCGCGCCCTACAAAACCCTCCGGCCAACTCACGCCCGAAACGCTCTGCGCCGCCGTGGCCGCCGTGCAACCGCCGCACGCCATCATCATGGACGAAGGCAACACCAGCAGCGGCGCCTATCTGGCCGTTTCGCAAGGCGCGCCGCCGCATTCGTATCTGACCCAACCGGGCGGCGCGATTGGCCTGGGCTTGCCCTGCGCGACCGGCGCGGCCATCGCCTGCCCCGACCGCCCCGTCATCAACATCCAGGCCGACGGCAGCGCGATGTATACGCTGCAAGCCCTCTGGACACAGGCGCGCGAGGGCCTGAACGTCACGACGATCATTTGCAACAACCACAGCTACCGCATCCTGGGTTTGGAATTGAAACGCGCCAGCGTGCAGGACTTCGGCCCCATCGCGCAAAGCATGGTCGCGCTGACGCCGCCGCATATTGATTGGGTGCACTTGGCGCAAGGCATGGGCGTGCCGGCGGTGCGCGTGACGACGGCGGATGAACTGGTCACACAACTCGAACGGGCGTTGGCCGAAGCAGGGCCGCATTTGATCGAAGCCTGGCTCTGAGCACCAAAAAATTCTCTTCCTGTAACTAATTCGGGGCGTCCCTGAGAGCGCAGTCCTTCCAGCATTGGTTTCTACACAAGTATCCGCTTCTCCCGCTCCAGCGGAGCGCAATGTTTATAGAACCATTGCCAAATCAAGCTTAGCTCCGGTAGGACAGCAATTCTCGGTTAAGTGCGAAGTCGTTGAAAAAGGGGCGTTTAGAAAAAGGAGTTTCCGCGCTTGCCGGCAAAAGAGGAGAAAGTGGCAAGCCGGTGACAGTTTCGTGAGTGGGC
>JANOWX010001050.1:0-4650 GCA_031418175.1 Acidobacteriota bacterium
CAGGTAGGCTGAGTGTACCAATCTTGCTTGTTTCGATTTAGTTTTGCAGCTTGCCGGTTTCCAACAGGTACGCCTCGCGATGCGGCTCGCCGCGCAAGACGGCGCATTGCCGCCCGTCCGGTGACCAGGCGAAATCGTAGAGACGCTGTTTGGCGAATTTGGTCAGCGGCGCAGACGTCCGACTGGTTATTGGTTGTAGCCAGAGGATTGTCCGTTCCGTGTGTAGTCACCACATAGACAACCGCGCTGCCATCCGGCAGCCAGGCTAAGCGTTGCGGCATGCCGCCAGGCAGATCATAGGCACGTACGGCCGTGGTCTCCTTCACGGGCCAGATGCTGAGTTGCCATTTGCCAGTCTTTTCATCAAAGGTGTTCGCCGCGATCAGTTCACTGTTGGGCGAATAAAGGCCGCCTTGCGCTACCTGCTGCGAACGGACGCCGGCCTGCGTGGGCTGGGCAGGCAGGCTGATTTTCAGGCCTGCCTGGCCCATGACCAAGCTCCAATTCAGTAACGTGCGCCCCTCAGCCGGCGCGTTTGGCCAGAGCGAAAGCTGCGTGGTGGCGGCTGGTTGCAACCTGGTTGCGCCGCGCGCGCCTTCCCAGAGTTTGATTTGTTGGCCTTGGGCCGCCGCAAAAATGACGCTCGAATTTTGTGTGCCGCGCGCGCGGACAGGTGGAAAGCCGTGCAGCGTGAGGTCCGGGTCGAGGTTGCAGAAGAGGTTTGAGTGTGGGCCGTCCGTCGTGATTTCACGTAGCTCAAGCCCCGTGGCGGGCAGCGCCGCGTAGACGAGTTGTTTGTCATTGAGCCAGGTCAAACCGGCCAGTGCCGCCACGTTGATGGCGGGCAAAGGCCGCGCCTGTTCATCCAACCCGAGTTGTAGCGCGGCTTGCTGCTCGGTATAAACGGTGAGCAAGCGGCTGCCATCGGCGCTCAAACTCGAGCCGCGATAATCGTCCAACCCTTTGGTCAGAGCCGTGAGCGCGCCCGAGTCAACGGCGACGCGCCAGATTTGCCCAGCTTGCATGCCGGGCGCGCGGCCATTCACCAGCCAGGCTTGAGCGCCCGGCAACCAGCCCAGACCGTTGACCTCGACCAACGGCACCGCCGCGAGGGTTTGTTGTTTACCGCTCTCCACATCCAGCGTTACCAACTCGTAGTCGAAGTCGCTGTCAGAGCGGCGCAGCGCACACGCGACTGTTTTCCCATCGTATGACCAGGCCGGAGCGGCGGGCGCCAGTTTGGCCGGCGCGAGCCACTTGGCCAGCACGCGCGGGTTTTGTCCATTGACGCTGGCCGTCACCAACTGCGTTTCACCGGCTTGTAAGCGCGCGACGGCAAGTTGCTTTTGATCTGGCGCGAAGCCGGCCGGACTGGCGGCCTCAGCCAGCACCGGTTGCGCCGGGCCGCCGCTGACCGGCGCGCGCCATAACTGTGTAGCTTTGCCGGAGACAGCGCTTAGGTAATACACAAAATCGCCGCTGGGCGCATACGACAACCCAGAGAACTGGGCGCTCTTGCTGGTTACCAGCAAGACCTCAGGCAGCAGTTTTTTATCTTTGGGTTTTTGGCCGTAGGGTTTGAACAGCATGCTCTGGCGTTCCGGCTCTTCGATGAGGTAGACCAACCCCGAGGCGTCGGGCGCCAGCACAGCCTCGCGCACTTTGCCGTGATGCGTGAGGCGCGTCAGCGGCAGCGTTTCACGCGGGCCCTCAATGGGCACTTCTTCGACCACGTGATTGCGCCGCGAGTGAACCAGAATCGCGGCGATAAAGAAAAGCTCGAACAGCACGATGGCCCCGGCCACGCCGCGCCGCCAATGGCTACGCAGGGCGGCCAGCGCCGCTGGCCAAAATTGCTGCCAGCGCAATTTGAATGCGCGGGCTTGTTTGGCGGCAGCGGTGGCCCGCTGCAATTCGCTGGCGGTTTCTTCCTGCACCAGGCCGCGCAAGGCTCGGGCAAATTCGCCCGCCGTGCGAAAGCGTTGCTTGGGGTCTTTGGCCAGGGCTGTTAAGACCGCTTGATTGATGGTGGGGCTGAGTTCGGGAACGAAGTCTGTGAGTGGCTGCGGCTCTTCGGTAAAAATGGACCAGCGAATTTCTTCCAGCGCTTGGCCGTTGAAAGGGCGATTGCCGGTGAGTAATTCATAAACCAGCACACCCAGGCTGAAGATGTCAGATTGCGGCGTGAGCTTTTCGCCGCTGACCCATTCCGGGCTGCAATAGGGCAGCGATTCCAGTGTCGTGTAAGGTTGCAGCGTAAACGCGTCGCACTTGGCCGCTGCGCCCAAAGTCGCCATCATCACCACGAAATCCAAGACCTTGACGCGGCCCGTGAAGTTAATAGCGACTTTGGATTCATCCAGACTGTAGTCGTATTCGTTGATCCAGTTGGCGTCTTTGACCTGGCGGTCATATTCGACGAGCACTTTGTCCGGCGTCAGGCCCAGGTGCAGCACGCTGTGGGCGTGCGCTTCTTGCACTGCTTCGGCGATTTGGCTGGCCAATTCCAGCCGCTCGGCCAGCGAACGTAACAAGCTGATTTCCACCGCATCGAGCGGGCGGCCGTGGATCAATTCGCTGACGACAAACGGCCGTCCGTGATGCGTGGCACCCGCGTCAAACGTGCGGCAGATGTTGCGATGATCGAGCGGCGGGGCGGCTTTGACGGCTTTGATAAAGCGTTGCAGGTGGGCGGGCTCCCACACCAATTTGTCGGAAAGTAATTTGAGCGTAGCAGGCGCGCCTTTTTCATCGCGCACTAGAAATACGTCGTTCCAGCGGTTGTCGTTGAGGCGTGATACCACCTCATAATCGCCGAGGATCACCCCTGGCCCAATCCATTCCTTCATAAACCAGTCTCCCGTATTGGTAAAACACCAAGCGCTTCGCCTAGGACTTACAGACGTGGTGCTGCGGGTAGCAAAGGCAACAAACAGCGTTACTGTGACAGGCTGTTTGCGAGGGATGCGTGAGTGCCAGCAGGTTTCGTGGGAGCCGGAGAATACTCAGGTTGGCAGGGCAAGGCAAGCATTTTTTGCGCTCGGCAAGGCAGGGGAAGTCGCTAGCCTTGTAGGACTTCCCCTGCCGACGGCCTTATAACTTGGCGTCTTTGGCGATGATCTCTTTCATGATTTCCGAAGCGCCCGCGCCGATCGTATTCAAGCGCGCATCGCGCCAGGCGCGCCCAATCGGATACTCGGTCGTATAAGCAAAGCCGCCCATGATCTGCATGCAGTCGTACATCACTTTTTGATCCAACTCGCTGCAAACCAGTTTGGCCATGGTGATCTCGCGCACGGCGCGCTCGCCGCGATTGAGCAAATCGAGCGCGCGATAACAGAGCCATTTGGCCGCTTCGATGCTGGCCAGATGCTCGGCGAATTTGTGCCGCCAGACTTGAAACGAACCAATGGGCTGGCCGAAGGCTTTGCGCTCCTTGCCGTAATTGATCGCGTATTCGAGCGCGCGTTCCATCTTGTAAACCGCGCCCAGCGCCGCCGCCAGCCGTTCACCCTGAAAGTTGGTCATCGTGTAATAGAAGCCGCGATTCAATTCGCCCAGCAGATAGCGGCGCGGGATGCGGCAGTTATCAAAGAAAAGTTCAGCGGTATCGGACGAGAGCATGCCGATCTTCTTCAGCTTCTTGCCGACGCTGAAGCCCGGCGTCTTGGTGGGGAAGAGCACCATCGAAACGCCCTTGTGCCCCTCGTCACCCGTGCGCACGGCCATAATGATGAAATCGGCGCGCGTGCCGTTGGTGATCCACAGTTTCTGGCCGGAGATGACGAACTCTTCGCCTTCGAGGCGCGCTTTGGTTTTCAGATTCGCCACATCCGAACCGCCGCCCGGTTCGCTGATGCCGAGCGCCGCGATCCAATCACCCGCGATGGCCGGACGCAAAAACTCTTCTTTTTGTTCCGGCGTACCCAACTCATCAAGCACCGGCAGCGTGATGTCGGATTGCACCATCAAGGCCATCCCCACGCCGCCATTGTTGGCGTAGGACAGCCCATCCAGATAAGCGGCTGTCGCCCACCAATCCAAGCCGCTGCCGCCGTACTTGGGATCGAGGCGTATGCCGAACAAGCCCAGGTCGGCGGCCTGTTTGAATAGTTCGCGCGGGAAGATGCCGGCTTCGTCCCACTCTTCGGCGTGGGGCGCGATTTCGTTCAGGCAAAATTGCTTCACCGTTTCACGCAACATCGCGTGCTCTTCGGTGAAGTAAGGGAAAGTGCGTTCGGGCGTGGGCGCCGTGGCGGTTGCGGTAGTCATTGGTTGCTCCTTTGCGTTTTTGAGTTAGGCGGCTTGGCACGGCGCGCCTTTGTGTTTGGCGCAGACGCGCCGTTGAGTGGCAATGAATGCAGGCGGGGACGGGATTGTTTGGTGTCAACTCCGTTCAGGATGGCGCGCACCGGACGGCGGTGATAATTCGCCAGCGCGCGCACCACTTCGGCAAGGCGTTGATGCGCGTCAATGAACTCGGTATGGCGTGGGATGAAAACCCGTAGGGGCGGATCGTAGCCAAGCTCAGGTTCCTCGAAAACAAACGCCTTTTCGTTGGGGTGCGCGATCCGCCGCCAGCCGTGCGCTTCAACCCAGGCCACGAGGTCGTTGATTTGTAAGGTCTTGATGCGCGGCACATCATCGGGC
>JANOWX010001051.1:0-13621 GCA_031418175.1 Acidobacteriota bacterium
AGGCCGCCGCTTTGGTATGCCCGTGTTGGTTTCGAAACGAAGGGACTACCAAAGCGGCGGCCTGTGCCGCACGCACTCCAAAGGCTTCGCCCCCTGATTCGTTGACAGCTTGGCGTGGGTTGCGCTTTGATGCCTGCGCAATTCACCGCTTCATTTCAATCACAAGGAGCTAACCCGATGAACAAGTCACGCCGCACCATCCTGCGCAACGGCTTGGGGCTGATCGCCGCCCCGTCCATCCTGCGCGCCGACCCAATACCCGGTTATACACCCGCTGAAATTGACGCGCGCCTGAACAACGGCAAGACGCTGACCAAGGCCGATCTGGTCACGCCCGCGCTGTTGCTCGATCTGGATGCGCTCGAAAGCAACCTCGCCAAGATGGCCGCACATGCCAAGGCCGCCAAGATCAATCTGCGCCCGCACGGCAAGACGCACAAATGCGTAGAGATCGCGCGCCGCCAACTGCAAGCCGGGGCCATCGGCCTCTGCGCCGCCACCATCCGCGAGGCCGAAGCCTTTGCCACCGCGGGCTTGCGCGGCCTGCTCATCACCACCGAACTGGTCGGCAAACCCAAGATCGAACGCTTGCTGAAACTGACGCGCCTCGCGCCCGATACGATGTCTGCCGTAGACAATCTCGATCACGCCAAACAATTGAACGATGCGGCGGCCAGCGCCAAATTGAAGCTCAACCTCGTGCTTGACGTAGACCCCGGCGGACGCCGCACCGGCATCCCGGCGGGCGAACGCGCCCTCGCGCTGGCCGAACAGGTTGCCAAGCTGCCCAACCTGCGGCTGCGCGGCATCCACGGCTATTCGGGGCCGTCGGCGCACGTCAACACCTTTGCCGCGCGGCAGGCGCATTCAACCAAAGTGATGACGCCGGTGCTGGAAACCTTCGCCGAATTGAAACGGCGCGGCCTGCCCGTGGAGATCATGTCCGGCGGCAGCACGGGCACCTACAACATTGACCCGGAGTTGACGGGGATGACCGAACTGCAATGCGGTTCGTATGTGTTTATGGATGTCGAGTACCGCGCGATTGGCGGGCGCGGTGGGGCGGTTTACGAAGACTTCGCGCCCTCGCTGACGGTGCTGGGCACGATCATCAGCCAGAGCTACGACGACCACGCGACGACCGACGCGGGCATCAAGGCCTTCGCCTCGGACAAGCCCAAACACCTGCCCGAACTCAAAGGCGTCACCGGCGTGACGATGGGGTACGGCGGCGACGAACACGGCATCCTGACCTTCAACCAGCCCAGCCGCGCCTTCAAAGTCGGCGACCGCGTCGAACTGATCGTGCCGCACTGCGATCCGAACCTGAACCTGTACGACCGGCTCTACTGCACGCGCGGTGAGCGGGTGGTGGAGGTGTGGCGGACGGTGGGACGGTATGGGGATTGAGCAACCTGGGTACACATCGCTTCCAGCGTGCGGTCTCGGCGTTAGACGGATGGATGCTGAAAGAGAACCCTCCGGCATCAATTCGTCTGCTGCCGAGCCCGCACGCTGGAAGCGATGCGTACCCAGGGTCGAACCCAGATCAACGTGTAATTTGGCGAGTAAAGGAAGACACGATGCCAAAGTTCTTCAAAGGCCGTTTGGTCGTGGCGAAAAAAGATTCGCCCGATGGCTGGTATTCACGCGGCTACTTTCCTCATTTCGATGGCGACGGGACGACGCAGCATCTCAGTTTTCATCTCTTCGATGCGTTGCCGCAACACGTGCTGGCGCGCTGGCGCGAGGAACTGAAAACGCTGCCCGAAAAGGAAGCCGACCTCGAACGCCGCAAACGGATTCAAGATTTTCTCGATAGCGGCTACGGCGCCTGCTTTCTGCGCGATGACCGGTTGGCGGAAGAAGTGGAGAAGTCGTTGCTGCATTTCGACGGCGAACGGTATGCCTTGCACGCCTGGTGCGTAATGCCCAATCACGTGCATACGCTTTTCACGCCAGAGCCGGGTTTTGACATGAGTGAAATCAGTTTCTCTTGGAAGAGTTTCACGGCCAACAAGTGCAACAAACTGCTGGGGCGCACCGGCAAATTCTGGGAGCGCGAACCCTTCGACCGGTTCATCCGCAACGAACAGCATTATCGCAACGCCATTGCCTACATTGAAAACAATCCGGTCAAGGCTGGGCTTTGTGAAAAGCCGGAAGACTGGCGCTGGAGCAGCGCGCGGCGGCGGCGTGACTAACTTTGGCGAAGCCCTGGGTACGCATCGCTTCCAGCGTGCGGGCTTGGTGTCAGACGGCTTCCTACCGGAAGGAAGACGTCTGCTGCCGAGGCCGCACGCTGGAAGCGATGCGGACCCAGGTTGCGCCCGCTCTCGGTTTACACACGGTTCACCCAGATTCAATTCCGCTACGACGACGTACGCCCGCCGGGGCTGTTGCCGCGTTTCATCGTCCGTTCGCACACCTTGAGCGAGCAGCAAGCGCGCTGGTTGCGCGGCGCAGTGCTGGCGCGCGGCCAAGCGCGGGCGCTGGTGCGTGGCGATCACGAAGGCCGTTTCACCGATGTTTATGTGGTGGGCGAAAACGCCGACGAACGCGTCTGGCTGGCGGAATTCATCCTCGCCGAAATGCGCGTACTCAACGACAAACTGCCCGTGCGCACCTTCGTCGAAAGCGAAGCCCAGCCCGGCGCCTGGACGGAACTGGAACTCTTGCGTGAGGCATCCCAACGCCACGAAACAGAACGCGCCGAACGCCGCGCCGACGTCCAAACGGTGATGGTGCCGGTCGAAGACACGCTGCGCGAAGTGGAGAGCATCGAAGCCAGCGCGCCCAAAGGTCTTCAAGATAACTTGGCGCTGCCGCTGTTTATCTGCTACGCGCACGCCGACGAGCAAAAGGTGAAGCAGTTGCTACCCAGCCTGAAAGTGCTGGCGCGGCGCGGCTACATCACGCCCTGGCGCGACACCGACCTCGTGCCCGGCGAAGACTGGGACGAAACCATCCAAGCGCGTTTGGCCGAAGCGCGGATTATTCTGTTTATGGTCAGCCGCCGGTTCCTCGCTTCGGATTACATCACGGAGAAAGAGCGCCCGTTGGCGATGCAAATGGTGAAGGCCAAACAGGCCGTCGTCTTGCCCGTGCTGTTGTTGCCTTGCGATTGGCAGGAAGAGGATTTCGCCGCGTTGGAGAACCTGCCGCGCAAAGGCGAACTGGTTTCGTCGTTCACGCCGCGCGATGAAGCCTGGGCGTTGGTGGAGGAAGGGATCAAACGGGCGGTCGCGCAGGTGCGCAAAACTTCTCTGCGCGGCGGTTGACTCCCAGTCCGCGAATGCGGACGGCAGCATAAAGCCCAGGGTGGAGCGCGCGAGCGCGAAACCCTGGGTTTGAGGCAGCAAGATTTCCAAGCCCGCGAAGTGGGCGGCAGATAGTTGGGATGACAGACATTGATGCTGCATGCAAATGCGAACTGTCTGTCGCCCGCTTCACGGGCTTGCGGTTTTTCGTCGCGTCGTCCCAGGGTTCCGCGCTTTGCGCTCCACCCTGGGCTTTATTCTGCCGCCTGCTCCGCAGGCTAAAACGCACGGTTGCCAATCAACTTTTGAACCGCGCTGGCTGACCGGCTTCAGCCTTGCCTTGTGCTAGTATGCCTGCCCAGAAAGACGAGGCTGTTCAATCAAACGATGAGTAAGAAGACCAAACAACCGAAACAAGAAATCAAAAACCCTGCCACATCTATGACCGCGCCGCCCGAACCGGGCCGCCGCAATTTCATGCTGCTGGGCGTAGGCGCGCTCGCCGCCGCTGGCGTAGGCGCGGCTGCTGCCTACAACGCCGGTTGGTTTGATGAACCCAAACCGCAGAGCTTCGCTTCGACCGCGCCGCGTTCGGCGGGCAAGAACCTGCCGCCTGTGACATTGCCCGCCGATCAGGCCAATGCGCTGCGCGCGATCAATGAGATGGTTGAGCATTACGCGCGCGATTTGGGCAATGCCTCGGCGCTGATTCACGCGGTGCGCGCGTTTGGCCGGGGCTTCAAACTGGCGGATGGCACAAGCGCGGTCGAACATCTCTGCACGCGCTACGCCGCCGACAAAGAGGTCAACGGCAAACGCTATGTCTATTTCAAGCGCGATGCCGAGGTGCACGAGAACAGCTTTCTGAAAACCTTTTTGGAAGCGGGTGTGAGTCTGGAACAGCCTGTCACGGCGGGCGCGAACCGCTACACGTTGCGCGATGTGGCCGAGAGCGCACGGCAGTTGTTCCGCTGCGATGCGAATGACCTGTTCAAATTCGATGACCGGCAATTCCGCTACGACCCGGTTTCGACGCTGGCACACGGGCGGGGCGAATTGGTGCACGAGCATCTGCCCTGGGGCCTGATCGCGTTTTCGATCTTGATGCCGCCCACACAGGCGACGTGGACGAATGCCTACGGCGAAAAGATTGATTTGGCGGCGGTGCTGGATCGTGGGCTGGCCGAATACGAAAGCAATTGCGCGCTGGGCCAGGCGGTGTTGATGCGGGGCGAGACGGCACCGGTGAACTTCCGCGAAAAGATCAAAGAGTACAGTTGCTTTGGGCTGCATTCGGTCTATGGTTTTCTGTCGTGCTGGCAGCATGGGTACACCGGCAACGACGTACCGCAGCGCTTGAAACAGGCGCTCGATCTGGCGACGTACCGGCTTAAGGGCGATGCCGCCGCCAGCGACCGCGAATACGACGAGGCCGAGAGCAAGGCCGCCGCGCAAGGGCAAGGCTCACCCGCTGGCGCGTTGGAAGCGTTCAAGCTGCGCGCGCGCATCAAGTTGTTGGGTCATGCGTTCGAGGCGATCAATTACGCCAAGCTGCATAAGTTGGTAACGTTCACGCCCGCACAAGAGCAGCGCATCCAGGCGGGTGAGCAGGCGCTGTATGACAGCATCGTCAAATTGCGCGCGCTGGATTGGGCGGTGTTGCGGCGCACGCTCAGCGACAAATTCATCAGCGACATCGTCATCGCGCTCGGCCACGCGACGCGCGCAATGAAGCTATTGACGCCGGAGAATCCGGATACGGTGGCGTGAAGGCAATGGGCGGTGGGCAGTTGGCAGTTTCAAGATTGGAGTTCGAGTGAAGTATTTAGTCTCTGTTTTGCTTGCGGCTGTGCCGCCTGATGTGCGGAAGGTCTGTGACCTTCCGGTTCGCGGCGGCTTTCTTTTGGGGCTGCGCCCCTGCTTGTTCAGCGGCCTGCTGGCAGTGCTTTGTTCCAGCACGGCATTGGCACAATTCAGCAAAACTCCTGCGCTGTATGAGCAATGCGAAGCCAGCGCCGAGAACGCCGCCAATACAGTATCCATCGCCAAAACGACTGCCGGATTGAAAAACACCGATGCCAAAAAACGCATCGAGGCGGTGCAGGCATTGGCCAAAACTTGCGACCCGCGCGTCAACGACACGTTGCTCGGCCTCTTGCAGGATGAAGATGCCAGCGTGCGCGTGGCGGCAGTCGAAGCCCTGGGCAAACTCGGCAAGCAAGAAGCCATTGAGCCGCTGATCGAAGCGCTGCAATCCGACAAAGACTGGCGCGTGCGCGCGGCGCTGGGCTTGACGCTCGGCTCATTCAATGTGCACGCGGCCCGTAACGCGACGCTGAACGTGCTGGTCAATACGGGCAATGTCAAAGTCACCGACGAAGGCGATATGCGGGCGCGCTGTTTCGGCGTGCTGGTCGTCAACCAAATGCGCGACGTGCGCTTTTCGCGCAAGGCCATCAGCTTCCTGTTTGAATTCCTGGATCACGACGATCCCAAGTTGCGCCAGGTGGCCGAAGCAACCGCCGTGGAATTGCAGCACACGCGCAACGGCGTGCACGAATTGATCGGCATCTTGCAACAACACAACTACCCCGAATACCGCCGCAAGGCCGCGTACTGGCTCGGCCAGTGGGGTGTGGCCGAAGCACGCGCGGCACTCGAACAAACGGCCCTCGGCGACCGCGATTCCGGCGTGCAGCAAACGGCGAAGGCGGCGCTGGCAAAATTGAAGTAGATCGAATTCGGAATTCGGAATTCGGAATCTGAACTTCCGTCTTCCGAATTCCGAATTCCGAATTCCCCTACATGGATTCCATCACCCTCGAAATTTACCGCTCGCTCTACACTTCGGTCGCCGAAGAGATGGGCGTGAGCCTGCGCCGGACGGCCTTTTCGCCAAACATCAAAGAGCGGCGCGATTATTCGTGCGCGGTGTTTGACCGGCGCGGCCGCATCATCGCGCAAGGCGATCACATGCCCGTCCATCTGGGTTCCATGCCGATGTCGGTCAAGGCCGCGATCGAGCATTGCCAGATGCAACCGGGCGATGTCGTGATCCTGAATGATCCGTATGCGGGCGGCACGCATTTGCCCGACGTGACAATGGTCGCCCCCGTTTTCTCTGAAACCAAACAACTGCTCTTTTATGTCGCCAACCGCGCGCACCACGCTGACATCGGGGGCGCGACGCCGGGTTCGATGGGCGCGGCGACGGAGATTTATCAGGAAGGCATTCGCATCCCGCCGTTGCGCATCGTGCGCGGCGGCGAGTTGGAGCGCGAGGTCTGGAACTTCCTGCTGGCGAATGTGCGCGGGCGTGACGAACGCGAGGGCGATTTCGCCGCGCAGTTGGGCGCGTTGCGCGTGGGCAGCGACCGCTTGCTGGAAATCGTCGCGCGTTATGGCTTCAAAGAAGCCGATGCCTACGCCGGGCATTTGGTCGAATACGCCGCGCGGTTGATGCGACGCACGCTGGCACTGCTGCCGGATGGTGTGTATGAAGCCGAAGACTTTCTGGATAACGACGGCGAGGTGGATGAGCCGGTGCGCATCGTCGTCAAGCTGGAAATTCGTGGCGAACGCGCGCGCATTGATTTCACAGGCAGCGCGCCGCAAGTGCGCGGCCCCGTCAACGCCGTCGAAGCGATCACTGTCTCGGCGGCTTATTACGTCTTTCGCTGTTTGATTCCGGGCGATGTCCCCGCGAGTGCGGGCATTCTGGAACCGCTGGAAGTAATCGCGCCCGCCGGCACCATCGTCAATGCCCTGCCCCCCGCGCCCGTGGCCGGCGGCAATGTAGAGACTTCCCAACGCATCGTGGATGTGTTGTTGAAAGCGTTGGCGCAAGCCGCACCGCATCTAATTCCCGCCGCTTCGCAAGGCACGATGAACAACCTGACCATCGGCGGCTGGGATGCGCGGTTGGGGCGCGAGTTCGCCTATTACGAAACCGTCTGCGGCGGGATGGGCGCGCGGCCCAATGCCGACGGCATCTCGGCGGTGCACACGCACATGACCAACTCGCTGAACACGCCGATCGAGGCGCTGGAATACGCCTATCCGTTGCGCGTACGCCGCTACGCCATCCGGCGCGGGTCGGGCGGCGCTGGCAAACAGCGTGGCGGCGACGGGACGATTCGTGAGATTGAATTGCTGACCGATGCGCAAGTCTCGCTGCTGGCGGATCGGCGTAAGCGCGCGCCGTATGGCTTGCAAGGCGGCGCGCCGGGGAAAGTGGGAACGGCAGAATTGATCGAAGCAAACGGCAAGCGCAAAAAACTGCCCAGCAAGTTTTCGCTCAAGGCCCGCTGTGGTGATCGTTTGATGATTGAAACGCCAGGTGGCGGCGGGCATGGGGCGCAGAGAGCTTAGCTTGTGAGTTCATCAATGGCTGGCGATAGTTTGACGAGCTTGGGATTTCAGCAAAGACAAAACGTGGCCGACCCGTTCGTAGTTATCCAATTCGAGATGCTCTTCCAACGTCAACGTGCCTGCGCGCGCTTGCTCCCCCAGTTCTTGCATGCGTTCAATGTCAGCTTGGGGGAAACGCAGGGTGAGGAGGTGGCGGGCGACCTCTTGCGACAGCGCGGCAGTGGCTGGCTCGAACAGCCGCCCCCAGAGCGCCGACTCGCTTGTGCTGATGACAGAAGTGTTTTGCATGAAACTCTCCAATGGATGATCTGCTGTTAACAGCGCCGAGATTGTAGCCCTGAACGCTGCGGCAGGGAAAGCGGGGGCGGCAGAATTTCGCCGCACAGGAGGATTGTTTGCCGCGTGTACCTCCGCTATGCTGACCCGGCACAATGCTGAAAGGAGAAACCTCATGACGGAACTCGCAGAGATTACGTTTGAAAAAGTGTTGGAAGACGCGCTCGCCCTGCCGCCGGAAGAGCAGGAACGTTTGCTTGACCGGCTGGCGGCCAACCGGCCCATCAAACCCCGCAAGTCGCTGGCGCAGTTGGCGGCGGAGCAAGGCAAGAAACCACTCAAGTATGAGGAGTTGCGCAAACTCGGTGAATTTTTCCCTGCTGATGAAAGTGTGGATGAGTTGATTGAATTCATCCGGGAATCCCGACGCGAGACATACCATCGGAGTATTGATTGATGGATTTCATCGTGCTCGACACGAACATCATTTCGTATCTTTTCAAAAAGGACACGCGCGGCGACCTCTATGCCCCCCATTTGGAAAACAAGCTTGGCTGTTTGTCGTTCATGACAATGGCTGAGCTTGACCAATGGGCGGATATGCACAATTGGGGCGTGCGCAAACGCGCCGAGTTAGAAACGTTCCTGCAACCTTCCACCGTGATCGAATCCGACCGCGAGCTATGCCGGCAATGGGCGGCACTACGATCTCAGGTGCAGCGCGACGGCTTTCAAATTGAAACTGCCGACGCCTGGATTGCCGCCACCGCGTTGCTTTATCACGTACCCCTCGTCACGCACAACCGCGCGCATTTCAGCCGTGTGCGCGGCTTGCAATTGATCTCCGAAGGCTAGCTGCCAGCCACACGACGCGCCCAAACCTTGTGACTCTCGCGCCCGCCCGCCGTATAATCCGTCGCACACCAACGCAGTTCCACTTGCACCCGATTTGGTAGGACGGACTTTAGTCTGTCCTACGCCCCGGACAGACTAAAGTCTGTCCTACCTTTTCCGAGGAGGTTCATCCGATGTTCACCCGCAAACTTTCCCGTTCGCTGCTGTTCGTGCTGGCCCTGGCCGCCACGTTGCTCGCGCAAAGCGCCCAACCGGCCAAACGCGCGCTCAAACTCGATGACTTGCCGCGTTTGCGCGAAGTGCGCGATCCGCAGCTTGCGCCCGACGGCCAATGGGTCGCGTATGTCGTTTCGGCCATTGATGTCAAAGAGGACAAATCCAACGCGCACGTCTGGATGGTCAGTTACGACGGCCAGACCAACCGCCAGATGACGGCGGGCGAAGAGAGCGAGTCCACCCCGCGCTGGAGCCCCGATGGCAAACACCTCGCGTTCACCTCGGCGCGCAAAGGCCCGGCCAAGGGCAGCCAGGTCTGGCTGCTTGACCGCAGCGGCGGCGAGGCCGTGCAATTGACTGATGTGAAGGGCCGACTGCAAAGCTACGAATGGTCGCCCGACGCCAAGCGGCTGGCGCTGGTCATCGGCGATCCCGATCCCGAAGCCGAAGAGAATGCCAAACTGACCGAGACGGGCGGCAAACCCAAACCGCCCAAACCCATCGTGCTGGATCGTTACAAATTCAAACAGGACGGCCAAGGCTATCTGCGTTCGGGCCGCCGCAGCTACATCTATCTGTTCGACATCGCCACGAAAAAACTCGACCGCCTGACCACGCAAACCAAGTGGGATGAAAGCGGGCCGGTCTGGTCGCCCGATGGCGCGCGTCTGGCCTTCACCAGCAATCACAACGCCGACCCGGATCGTGAACCGTCGAGCCAGGTTTATGTCGCCGATGCCAATGCGGGTGTGGCGGAAAAAGCGTTGACACCGCCAACCAGCCGGGGCGGGCGTTCGCGGCTGGAATGGAGTCCCGATGGCAAGTGGATTGCCTTTCTGGAAGGGGACGAGAAGAAATACGGCGCTTACAATATGGATCACCTAACGCTGGTGGCGACCGATGGCAACGGCGCGCCGACACGCGTCGCCGCCACTGAAGCGCTTGATCGTGGCGTGTCGTCGCCGCGTTTCAGCGCCGATGGCAAATGGCTGCTCTTCACGGTCACGGATGATCGTTCGGTCTATCCGGCGCGGGTCAATGTGGCAGGCGGCAAAGTTGAAAAGCTGCTCACGCCGCCGATTGCGGTTTCAAGCTGGGACACGGCGGGCGAACGTGCGGTCGTGCTGGCGGGCGGCAATGCGAAATACACCGAAGTCTGCGCCTTTGAAAACGGCAAGTTGCGCCAACTCACAAAACACAACGACGCGCTCTTTGCCGAACTGGATTTGGGTCAAACCGAAGAGGTCAATTTCAAAAGCAAGGACGGCACCGAAGTGCACGGCCTGTTAACCAAACCGGCGGGTTACGTCGCGGGCAGCAAAGTCCCGCTGCTTTTGCGCATTCACGGCGGGCCGAACGGGCAGGATCAGCATTCGTTCGCCTTTGAACGGCATCTCTTTGCGGCCAATGGCTACGCGGTCTTGCAGGTCAACTATCGCGGCAGTTCGGGACGCGGGCAAAAATTCTCGCGCGCCATCTTTGCCGATTGGGGCCATTACGAAGTCGAAGACCTGCACGCCGGCGTGGATCACGTCATCAAAATGGGCGTGGCTGATCCTGACCGCTTGGGCGTCGGCGGCTGGAGCTACGGCGGCATCCTGACCGATTACTTGATCGCCAGCGACACGCGCTTCAAGGCGGCCACCAGCGGCGCGGGCACGGCGTTCACGGTGTCGTACTACGGCACCGATCATTACATCACGCAGTACGACAACGAGATCGGGCCGCCGTGGAATCCGCAATCCTGGCTGACGTATCAAAAGCTTTCGTACCCCTTCCTGCACGCCGACCGCATCAAGACACCGACGCTCTTTCTGGGCGGCGAAAAGGATTTCAACGTGCCGATTTCAGGCGGCGAACAGATGTATCAAGCGCTGCGCAGCCTGGGTGTCGAGACGCAACTGGTGATCTATCCCAATGAGAACCACGGCATCCAGCTGCCCAGTTACGCGCGCGACCGATACGAGCGCTATCTGGCGTGGTACGAGAAACATTTGAAGAAAGCGCCGCTGGCGGCGGGCGCGGGCGGCAAGGGCGAGCGGTGATTTTGGGCGCAGGGCAAGTTGGCAACTTGCCCTGCTACAACGGATATTTGCCAAGGAGGCGCGGTTTTGGAGCCGCGCCGCTTTGAACGATGGTTAGCGTTTCGCGACCTTTTGCCCGGAATTCTGAAGCTTGCCGGATTCTTTGGGCGTAACCGTTACCGCTTTGGCCGCAGGCGTGGCGGGGGTTGGCGGCAAGGCGCCGCGCAGCGCGTTTTGTCCTTTGCGTGAGAAATTGATGGACTCGCCCAGAATGCGCGCGGCCTCTTGCGGCGCGTGGAAGCCGGTCGAGTTTTCGGCTTCGACAAAGTCGAGATAGAACTGCGCCTTGCGTTGGAAGCCCTGCGCGGCGGTCATGCCGGCGTCGGCGCGATTGCCCTGCTGGGCGCTTTTCAGCTCGCCGATCAAATCCATCAGCGCATCCAGCGCGACGTTGCGCAATTGGAAGTGGCGGGTCTGAATCGTTTCGACGCGCGCTTTCAACTCCGCTTCATCCCCTTTGTGACAGGTCTGGCACGAACGGTTGAGTTTGAGCAGCGGGCTGTTGACGTGGTGATCGCTGATTTTGAGCGCGCCTTCGCGTTTATAAGGCATGTGGCAATCGGCGCAGGCCACGCCCGAACGCGCGTGAATGCCTTGGTTGTACAGCTCGAATTCAGGGTGCTGGGCTTTCAACACCGGCGCGCCAGTTTCGGCGTGCGTCCAGTCCTTGTGCCCGTTCTCTTCGTAATAGGCCATGATCTCGTCCACCTTCAATCCTTTGGCCCAGGGGTAAACCAGCCGTTTTTCAGGCCCTTTGAAGTAATACTCGACGTGACATTGACCGCACACGAACGAGCGCATCTCTTGCCGCGTGGCCATCGTGTTCACGTCGTAATTCACCACGCCCTGCGCAGCCTTGAACGCGCGATAGCCTTCGATAAAGCCGGGGCGCGTCACGCGCAATTGCAGCGTTGCGGGATCGTGGCAATCAATGCAGGCGACCGGGTGCGAAACCTTGGTGCGCGCCTCGCTGTAGGGCATCTGGTTCATCGCCTCAAAACCTTTGAACAAATCGCCGCCGCCCAGTTTTTTGTAGGGGACGTAAACCGACGCGTGGCAGTGCATACACGTGCCGGGCTGTTTCACCACGACCTGGCGCTCGGTGTAGGTTTGATCGTCGAGCATGAAGGCGTGGCCGCGCTCTTCGCGGAAGTCTTTGGCAAAAGCGTAGCCAGCCCACAGCGTTTTCAGGCGCGGGTCTTCTTCGATCTTGGATTGCGAGACACTGGTGCGCGGGTCGCGGCCGGTAGGTTCGTGCGGCAGCGCTTCACTGCCGCCGTAGCGCGTGCGCACCTGATCCACGGTCTTTTTGTAATCGTCGTACTGCATGGGGAAGTTCTTGCCCCAGACGGCTGGGTCATCGGTTTCGTCATTCAATTCGACGACACGATAAAAGGGATTCTTGGCTTCCTGGCGATGCTCAAAAATGTTGAGCAGCAACGCCACGCCGCCAATGGTCGCCAGCGCCGCCATCAGCGCCGTCAGCAAGACGAAGCGGCGTCCGCTCAAAAAAGAACCAGAGCCTGTGGATGGATTGTTGTCTGTCATAGTGTTTTTTGTCGTCGTGTTGCTGGCATTCAATGCATGTGCCCGACCGAACGATGACAACGCACGCAAGCAACGGCTTCGCCATTCTGCGCTGAATGCGGCCCGCTAATGGCCTGCGTCAGATCGGCATGACATTTCTGACAAGCCTGTTCGGTGATGTTGAGATTGCGTTTGGTAATCTGAATCGGTTCGTGAAAGGCGCCCGTGGTGAAGTAAAACGAATGCCAGAAACCATTCGACGCCTTGGTGGCATACTTGCCCAGCAAACCCGGCGGCGTATGGCAATCGTTGCACGTCGCCACGGCCCGATGTGAAGACTTCAGCCAGCCATCATATTGTTCATTCATGATGTGGCAATTGGCGCACGAAGCCGGGTTGTTCGTCAGATAAGAAGCGCCTTTGGCATAAACGAAGGTGTAAATCCCGATGCCTGCGGCCAAACCGATCAGGGTTCCCAGAATAATGCTGCGGAAAGGACGTCTTTGCATAGTACCAAGCAGAAACAGCGGAATTCTCCGCGCTTACCGAAGAGTGCGGTCAGGGAGCTGCGCATTTTGCAACAACCGTGCCCGACTGCTTCTTGCCTTTGACCCGTTCGGTTTGTTGAACGGCTTGCAGGATTGCGGGTTTAGCTTCAGCCGCCGGGCAATTTCCCGCACACTTTTTTTTGTAGTGATAAAGGTCACCCTGCCTTTGTGACAACGGTCGCGGCCCAGCGGCGTGCTTACGGCTATGCTTCGCACGTTGTCACGCAAGACTAGATCAACGTGACGCAAAGTTCTTCTCTGCTACCCTCTCTGTCTCGGCCCACTTTGGCGCAGGCGCAACGTCGGAGCGCAAGCTTCAGACAGCGCGTCTGCGCTTTTCTTTTCTCCCAGTAGAGTAGGGGAGGGTTTCCGCCTCCCCCCTCGTCAAACCGGACGTGCAGATTTCCCGCATCCGGCTTTCCCGGCGGCCTTCGCCGGAGACTCTGCAGGTCACAGGTACTTCAAGCCCAAACGCCTGAAGAAG
>JANOWX010001052.1:0-7214 GCA_031418175.1 Acidobacteriota bacterium
CCAGATTTGGCTTCGCCTTCATTGAGTGCGGCATAGGCTTCGGCTAATCCCTCGACCCGGTCGCTACCGCTCTCGGTACCGTAAAATATACTTGCGCAATATGACAGACGGTGTCAGGAATCGGCGTGTATTTTTCAACCATCGAAAAACAGGAGGCTGCAAAACATGAATTGGGCTGAGTTCAAATGTGCCGCGCCCGCATTGGCCGAAAGCGCCGAGACGCTCTTCGATAAAAGCGGCGTCGTGCTGGTCGGCACGTTGCGCAAGGACGGTGCGCCGCGCATCTCGCCGGTCGAACCGTTGTTGCTGGCGGGCGAGTTATATCTGGGCATGATGCCGCAATCACTCAAAGCCGCTGACTTGCTGCGCGACCCGCGCTGTACGGTGCACAGCACGATCAGCGACCGTCACGCTCCCGACGGCGAATTCAAATTGCACGGGCGTGCGCGCGCTGTGCAGGACGCTGCCGAACGCCAGCGTTACTGCGCAGGCTTAAAAGCCAAAATCGGTTGGAGCCCAGAAGGCATGCCGTTTCAGCTTTTTGCCGTGGAGGTGCAAAGCGCGGGCTTTTTCAAAAACGAAGTAGCGGCGCGGCTGATTCAAAAGTGGCGCGCCGGCGAGCCTCTGCGCACCTTCCGGCAGGGGATTGATGGCGTGATGATTGAGGAAACAGATTGAACATAGGAGGCAACGATGGCTGCAACGAAACGAACGGCAAAAAAGAAATCAATCAGCGGCCCGCTGGCTGACCGCCCGCACATCCCCGGTTATGGCGTGCCCACGGACAAAAAAGGCTTGCTGCCCTGGTCGCACGTGACCGAACGCATGAACGAAGCGCAAAACTATTGGGTCTGCACCGTCGGCCCCAACCACGAACCGCACGCGACGCCGGTGTGGGGCTTGTGGCTGGACGACCGGCTCTATTTCGGCGGTGGCGCAACGACTCGACGGCAGCGCAATCTGGCCGCGAATCCGGCGGTCTGCATTCATCTGGAAAGCGGCGCGGATGTCGTCATCCTGCATGGCACGGCGCAACCGCTGGGCAAGCCGGAACGTGCGTTGACGCTGCGCCTGCTTGAAATCTCGCGCCGGAAATACGGCTACGCGCCGTCGCCGGAAGAGTACGAAGCGGGCGAGAGCGTGTGGGTCTTTCGTCCGCAAAAGGTTTTGGCCTGGCAGCAATTTCCGAAAGACGCCACCCGCTGGCGGTTCAATGAGGCGAATGAAAACGCTGGCGCCGTTTGAGCAGCCATAGCCGTCACTTCAATTGCAATGCTTGGCGAATGCGCGCAACCACTCTGGTTGGCGAATCCTTTAAGGCATGTTCCCACACACGCAAGACCGTCCAGCCAGCCTTGCGCAATTCGCGCGTGAGGGTTTTGTCGCGCGTTTGGTTCCTGGCGATCTTGCGCTCCCAGTATTGCCTGTTGCTGGCCGGAACGCGGCAGTGCTTGGGGCAGCCGTGCCAAAAACAGCCATCCACGAATAGCGCGAGCCGTTGCTTGGGCCAAACAAAATCTGGCTGCCCGCGCAACTTCCAGTTGCGGCGCCAATTGTAACGCTAGTTTTCTTGAGGAATGTCAGCCCCGGTGAGTGGCTCCCGCCGAGGCTTTTGGTTGGAATGCAATGCTATACTCCCGCGCTCAACGTCACTGACATAGCTACGGTCAAGTTTGGCAACATAAGCAACCGCCTCTTGCGACGATCTGGGGCTTTATGAAATCCGAGAATGAACTGGCAATGGTCACAGCTTTCTACCTCTCGAAATTCGGGGAGCAAGGGCTTGCACGACTGGAATTCAAAACTTACAAGCAGGCTTTTCAGGAAATCGGCCTCAGCCTGAGTGTGAATCCCAACTCTGTCAAGAATTGGAGGGATGAGTTTGACCCTTATTACGACAACGGGCGAAAGGGCTGGTATCAACGCGGCATGCGGCCAAGCCGTCAGAAAGTAATGGCAACCTTTGACTCCTTGAGCGAAGACGCATTGCGAGCGATTGTTTTGGATATTCTTGGGTCTGAAGCTCGTGCAAAGGTCGAGACCCAATTGCACTCGGTACTCAAAGAAATCAAAGCGTCAGAGGACAAGAAAACTGTCAGCAAGAAGGTTGAATATGTCGCACGTGGTATCACGGGTAGGATGGCGGAAGAGTTTTTCGTAGCCAGGTTTAAGGCAGGGTTGACGCCCTTCAGCGGCGCCCTGAAAGATCGCCGGGATGAGGGCGTAGGCTTTGATTTCGAGGCTCTGCGACAAGGCAAGCGTGCGCTGGTGGAAATCAAAGGTCTCGCCAAAGAAATTGGCGGAGTCACTTTTACCGATAAGGAATGGAGAGTGGCGAATGAAAAACAGGACGGCTACTTTTTGGGTTTAGTTACTCAAGTGCCAGTCGCGCCCCAAATTGGCTTCGTGCAAAATCCTGCTCAGAATTTTGCTCCGGCTTACTACGCATACACCACGATTGCCGTAAGCTGGACCGTCAGCGCTGAGCAGATCGCGCGGGCCAAACATTTCTGATTGAGGCTCGGCCACGGGTAAAGAGGTTTTCTGCGGCAACGCGCGCTTATGGATGTGTCGTTTGACGCGCGGCCAACATACGACTGACTGCCTCGGCTACCAACCAACTTAGTGCCACGGTCAGCGCGATCCAACCCAACATTTCGAGGTTTGGCAGCGTCAATCCCAGCACGCTTCGCAAGCTCGGCCACAGCACGACCAACGCTTGCAAGCCCGCGCCCAACAGCACTGCCAAATGCAAGGCCGCATTCGGCAGCGGCGCGACATTGACACGCCGCGCCGGATAGGCGAAGAGCAACTGCGCGCTGCACGCATATAAAAACAGCGCGCTGCGCACCGCCACAGCGTCATAGCCGTAACGCGGCAGGCGCAACAGCAAGATGCCGCCGATGATGGCCTGCGCCGTGCCCGCCAGCACGACGAAACGCAGCGAGGGGCGATCCAGCAGCGGCGCGCGTGGGTCGCGCGGCCCGCGTTCCATCACGCCGTGGTTGCGATCCAGCCCCAGCGCAATCGCGGGCGGGCCGTTGGTGATGACGTTGATCCACAACAGTTGAATCGCCGTGAGCGGCAACAACAAGCCGCCGCCCGCTTCTTGCAAACCCAGCAGGAAGGAGCCTACAGCGCCGCCGATGACCAGCAACACCAGCGCCAGGTTGGCCGCAAACAGGAAGCGGATGAATTTTTGGATGTTCTCGTAAATGCCGCGGCCTTCTTCAATCGCCACGACGATGGTGGCGAAGTTGTCGTCGAGCAGCACCAGATCGGCGACTTCGCGCGCGACGTCGCTGCCGCGCTGGCCCATCGCCACGCCTACGTCAGCGCGTTTCAACGCGGGCGCGTCGTTCACGCCGTCGCCGGTCATGGCGACGATTTCGCCGTTGGCTTTCAGGGCTTCGACCAGCCGCAGCTTGTGTTCGGGCGCGACGCGGGCGAAGACGTTGGTTTCTTTGACAGCTTCGCGCAGGGCTTCCTCCGAAAACGTTTCGAGTTCCAGGCCCGTCAGTACGCGGCTGGGCGGGATGCCGACTTCATTGGCGATGGCGAGCGCGGTGGCCGGGTGATCGCCGGTGATCATCACGACGCGAATGCCCGCGTCCTGGGCGTGGCGGATGGCTCGCGGGACTTCGGCGCGCGGCGGATCCCAGAGCAGCACCAGGCCGAGGAAGGACAATTCGTCTTCGCCTTCGCCCGCGCGCCAGGCCAGCGCGATGACGCGGAAGCCTTCGCGCGCGTAGCCGTCGGCCTTCTCAATCCAATTCAACCGCGCGGCTTCACTCAGCACGCTGCGTTGCAACAAGACCTCTGGCGCGCCTTTGACGTAGCTGATTAACTCGCCTTCCTCTTTCACCGTGGCGCGCATGAATTTGGCGGCGCTGTCGAAGGGCAGGGAACTGTGGCGCAGGTGTGCGGCGTGCAATTGCTTGGCATCAATCTTGTGCGTGCGGGCGAATTCAAACAGCGCCAGTTCCAGCGGATCGCCCGCGCCGGTTTCAGCTTCGGCGTCGTTGGCCAGCACCAATGCGTGCAAGGCGCGAGTTGTGTCGGGCGCGTCCAGATGCTTTACGGTCATGCGGTTTTCGGTGAGCGTGCCGGTTTTATCGGTGGCGATGACCGTGACCGAACCGAGCGCCTCGACCGCGCTCAACCGGCGCACGACGGCTTTGCGTTTGGCCATGCGTTCGACGCCCAGCGCCAGCGTCAGCGTCAGCACGGCGGGCAAACCTTCGGGCACGGCGGCGACGGCCAGCGCGACGGCAAAAAAGAGCACGTGACCGGCGCGCGCGACCCCTTCGACCAACAAGCCGCCGATGACGATCAAGACCGACAACGCCAAAATCGCGCGTGCCACCTGATTGCCAAAGGTTTCCAAGCGTTTTTCGAGCGGCGTCTTTTCGGCTTCGATGTTGCCGAGCATGGCGGCCAGGCGGCCCATTGCGCTGGCCGCGCCGGTGCGCGCGATTTCCAAATAGCCCTTGCCGCGCACCAGCAGCGTCCCGCTGAACGTTTCGCTGGCCAGTTCCTTATCCACCGGCAGCGATTCGCCGGTCAGCACGGCTTCATCCACCAGCAAGCCTTGGCCGCCGCGCCACACGCCATCTGCCGGGATGCGGTCGCCGGCTTCCAACCGAATCACATCGCCGGGCACGAGCGCGGTGCTGGGCAATTGCGTGAGCTGGCCGTCGCGCATAACCCAAACCTGTGCGGCGGCCAGCGCTTTCAAGCGTGCCAGGGCCGTTTCGGCCTTGCTCTCTTGATAAACGCCCAGCCCCGCGTTGAGCAGCAGGATCAGCGCAATCGCCAGCGATTCGATGGGCACGCCGGGCGCGCCCGCGCCAATCCAGATGACCAGATCAACAGCGAGCGCGAACAGCAGGATGTAAATCAGCGGGCTTTGAAACTGGCGCAGAAAGCGGCGCCAAAGCGGTTTGGGCGGTTGTTCAGGCAATGCGTTGGGACCGTATTGCGCGAGGCGTTTTTGCGCTTCGGCGGCAGACAGTCCTTGCTGTAGCTGTGTAATTGTCATGGGAGTCTCAGGTTGAGCGAACCAGCAATGCTTGTTCCAGGCGCGGTCACATCACTTAGGAATGGCTTGAAAACAATACTGCCAAATCAACCACGGGGACCACGGGGAGCACGGGGAGCACGGGGAAAGCCCACACAAGCGACTTGATTTCTCCCCGTGTGCCCCATGTTCCCCGTGGTTTGGCAGGGTTATTTCCAGTTCATTCCTTAATTGCCCGCGACGCACAAAGCCATCATGAATTACCGCTCAAACGTTCAGCCTTACCGAACTTGGCGGCGCGCCGGAAATCTGGTACATAAGACGCGCTATTGCTTTCAGAATTCATTCCCTTACAACCAGCCCGAAGTAAAGCCCCTGGACACACAGTAATCCAATGCTGGTTGACGCTAAACTTAACCGCCGATTCCACCAAACACCAATGAAAGAAACCTGGCTGAATCGTTTCGCGCAACTGATGGCGCGCTTTGTGCCCGACGCCGTCACGGCCTGCGTGTTATTGATGTTGCTGCTCTGTGCCACGGCGCTGGCTTTGGGCAACCCCTTCGGCAAAGTGCTGGAGGCCTATTACCAGGGCCTCTGGATGTTACTGCCCTTCACCATGCAGATGACGCTGATCATCACGCTGAGCACGGTGCTGGGGCTGACGCCGTTTTTCCGCCGCACGATTGTGGCGTTGTCGCGCGTGCCCCGCAGCGCCAACCAGGCCGTGTTGATCGCGGCGTTGTTGTGCGCAGGGCTGTCTTATTTTTACTGGGGCCTGGGCGTCGCGCTCGGCCCGATCATCGCCGTTTACTTCGCCAAGGAAGCCGAACGCAAAGGCATCGCGCTGGACTTTCTGTTTTTCCTGACCATCGTCTGGGCTTCGCACGCGGTCTGGCAATACGGGCTGTCGGCGAGCGCGCCGCTGCTGGTCGCCACGCCCGGCCATTTTCTGGAAAAGACGATTGGGATCATACCGCTCTCGACCACCATCTGGTCGCCGGCCGCGATCATTCACGAGATCGTCTTTACCATCGCCGTGATCGTGATGGGCTGTCTGTTGATGCCCAAAAATCCCAAGCCGATTTCGTGTTACCCCGACGCCGATAAATTGACCGAAGCCATCGAACCCGAAGAAAGCAAGGCACTCAACTACTCCGAACGGCTGGAGCGCCATTCGTTTTTTACGCTGGTGCTCTGCGCGTTTTTTGTGGGCTGGCTGTATTTCCATTTCCGCGTGCGGCGCTTGAGCCTGGACATCAATTCGCTGAACACGGTGTTACTCTTCCTCTGCTTTCTGTTACACCGCAGCGTCCACCAATTCACCAAAGCCTTGCAGCAAGCGGTCGTTTCGGCCTGGCCGGTGATCGTGCTTTATCACCTGTATGCCGGTGTGGCCGGGCTGATCCAATTCACCAACCTGGGCGAAAAGCTGGCCGGCGTGGTGGCGGCGGTTTCGACGCCGCTGACCTTTCCGGTGCTGACGGCGGCGGTGGGAACGGTCTTTGCGATGTTCATCCCGTCGAGCGGCGGGCAATGGGCGATTCAAGGCTTCGTGACGGTCAAAGCGGCCGCGGCGGTGGGCGTGACGGCGCAACGCGGCTTGCTGGCGCTGAGCATCGGCGATCACATGGGCAACCTGGCCTCGCCCTTTTGGTACGTCGTCATCGCCGGCATCGCGCGCGTGGATTTCCGCAGCTTCTTCGGCTACGGCTTGTTATTCGCCTTGTTATGGTTCGTGATCGGCGCGCTGGTGTTTACCTTTGCGCCGTGCTGATGGTTAGTGGGTGGGCAAGAACAACCAGGCATTAAGACAGGATTGACAGGATTTATTGGTGGATTTACTGGATTCAAACCGCGCAGTGCTGACGAAGTGTTCAGCGCTTTCCTGTTAATCCTGTTAGCAATCTTGTTAATCCTGTCTAGTACTCCATCAAGCTGATTTTGAAGGATATTGAAATAGCACTGGCAATGTGGGGCAGGATTAAATGGGTCTTTGGGAATTGCTGTGGGATGCCCCAAGATATGGTAGTCAGTAAACCCAAACCATTCCCAGGAGCAACACTATGACGATTTCGATTGAAGAGCTATTGAACATCCCCCACATTCGCGTTACGAAGGTGGACTACGACAAAGACCAAATCGAGTGTGACGTAGTTTCCACGCGGGGCTACGCGCTGTGTCATCAGTGTGG
>JANOWX010001053.1:0-21153 GCA_031418175.1 Acidobacteriota bacterium
CCTGTTCGGCATCTACAACCGCAATGTGCAAAAGGTCGGGTTGCAGATTGATGGCAATCTGCTGGTTTCGGTGAAAGCCCTGCAAATCACGGGCGGCGCAGATTTCGCGGAAAACTTCGATGTGCGAACCGAGAAAAATTCCGGCAACGGCGTTGCGACGGAAATTCAACCGGGCCTGGTTGTGACGATTGATCCGGCCAATCCTGGCAAACTCAACCTTAGCCGGCGGGCTTACGACCGTCGTGTCGCAGGCATCATCAGCGGCGCGGGCGACGTCAAGCCGGGGATGATGATGGGCCACGAAGGGACGCTGGCGGATGGCCAGCATCCGGTGGCCTTGAGCGGGCGCGTCTATGTTTGGGTGGATGCCACGCGCGGCGCGATCAAGCCGGGTGACTTGCTCACGACCTCGGCCACGCCGGGCCACGCGATGAAGGCCACCAACGCGGCGCGGGCACAGGGCGCGATCATCGGCAAGGCGATGACGGGTTTGAAGACAGGCAAAGGCCTCGTGCTCGTACTCGTCACGCTGCAATAAAGCGAGTTGACCAATAACGGCTCGGCTGGGGGCGCGCCGCGACGGCTGCGCTCCCAGCCACCAAGCCCTGACTTCGGGTAATCAGTTCACTACACCGGCAACTAAGTTCTTTGAGAGAAAGCGGACGGCAACACGTAGTAACGATTTCAATCGTTGCGGTCCTGGCCGCAGCACCCAACGACTAAAGTCGTTACTACGTGGTGGCGTCCCCTTTCTCTCAAGCGACTTAATTGCCAGGGTATTCACTGCCAGAAGGAGGCTAGTGATGAATAAGAAACAAGCGAAACAATTCTCTGCAAACAACCAGACGTGCCGCAGCGTGGCCCGTTTGCTGCTCGTGTTGCTGGTGCTCGTCTGCGGGGGCGGCGTCAGCAATGCCCAAGACCAGACAGAAACAACGCAAGATCAGCCGCTCCCCCGCAAGACGAACATCACGCGCGGCTACAAGATCGTCAGAGGCGACATTCAGGTGCCCGCAGCCGCTTCACCGGAGGCCGTCTTTGAATTGAATCTCTGGCCGAATGGGGTCGTCTTTTACGAATTCGACGCCAATGTCACCGCAGCCAACCGCGCCATCATGCGTGGCGCGATGCAGGCTTGGTCGGCCGGCTCGAACATCGTTTTCCGGGAGGGCCGGGGCCAGTTCATCATTGCGCCTATCTTCATCCATATTCAGAACTCGACCGGCAATAACTCGGCGCTCGGCATGGTGCCCTTCGGACAGATTATGAATATCGTCAGTTGGGGGACGCCGTTCATCATCGTGCATGAGTTGGGTCATGCGCTCGGCCTGCACCACGAACACGAACGGCCGGATCGCGACAGCTTCATCACCGTCAACTCCGGCAATATCCAGGCGGGCCAGGCCGATCAATTCGACAGGTTGCCGAACGGCACGCCGGTGTATGGTCCTTATGATTTCGATTCGATCATGCACTATTCCCAATGCAGTTTCTCGCTCGGTTGCGGCACCAATGCGATGGGCAACCCGATCACCAATTGCAATAACTGCAATGGGCGGCAAACCATTACGGTCAAGGCGCCTTTCAACACGCAGTTGTCGCCTGACGGTGTCAACACCTGGCCAACCGCCATCGGCCAGCGCACCCACCTCAGCTACCTCGACCGTTTGACAATGTCGTTCCTTTATCCGCGCGGCGACTTCCGCTTTGTTGACGGCACCAATACGGCAAGCAATCAAAACGGCAGCTTCCTCAACCCCTACCAGCGGCTTTCCATTGGTGTGAGCGCGACGCCGCAAGGCGGGACGTTATGGATTCAACCGGGTACCTATTCCGACGTTGCGACCTTCACGAAACGTATGACGATACGTGCGCCCATCGGCGGCGTGACGCTCACGCGGCGGTTTGGTCTGGCGGGGGAAACGCTGGCCACGGTCTCGGCCGCCAGTTATGACGGCGAGCAAGCAGCAGAATCCATCGCGGCGGCTTTTGGTGAAAACCTGGCGAATGGCACGGCGTCGGCCACCACGCTGCCGCTGCCCACGACGTTGGCGGGCACGACCGTCAAGGTCAAAGACGCGGCGGGCACAGAACGCGATGCGCCGCTGTTTTTTGTCTCACCGGGCCAAATCAATTACCTGTTGCCAGCCGGCACTAGCGGCGGCATCGCTTCCATCGCCGTGCTGAAAGGCAGTGCGATTGTCGCCACCGGAACGCTGCCGGTGACGAACGTGGCCCCCGGCTTGTTCTCTGCCAATGCCAGTGGCGCAGGCGTGGCCGCCGCCGTCGCCTTGCGCGTGCGCGCTGACGGTTCGCAAAGCATCGAGGCGTTGAGCCGCTTTGATCAGCAACTAGGCCGCTTCGTCGGTTTGCCAATTGACCTTGGCCCCGAAGGCGAGCAGGTATTCCTGGTTCTCTTCGGCTCGGGCTTCCGTGGACGGAGCACATTGGAAGCCGTCACCGCCACCATCGGTGACGAAGAGGCTGAAGTGCTCTTCGCGGGCGCTGTCGCGGGGCTGGCCGGGCTGGATCAAGCGAACGTGCGCTTGCCGCGCAGCCTGGCGGGCAGTGGCGAGGTGAACATCTTGCTGACGGCGGACAATCGCTCGGCCAATGCCGTGACCGTTAGCATCAAGTAGGGCACGCCGGTAAAGTACCGCGCGTGTGCGTAAGCGGCGATGTCATTGTTGCTCACAGTGGATGCGACGATGACACCTTCGCTTGCGCACGCGCGCGGTACTATTGGAAGGCGAGATGAATTTTGAAGGCGGGATGATTCTGTTGCTGGGGCTGATTTTCGGCGTGCCCTTGCTGCTGGGGTTGCTGACGCTGCTCAATTGGCTCGCTGGTCGGCAAAGGCGAAGTCAGCATCCTGCGATTCATGGAGAGGTAGGATGATTTTCGTGCTGCCCTTTAACGAATCGCAGTTCCGCGCCAGAGGAATTCAAACTAACCAAGTGCAAACGATGAGAGGAAACCGTATGACGATTGCAAAGCTACGAACTAAACAGAATTTACCCTTCGTGATCTCAGTTACTTTTTTCGGAATAAATGCGATTTGTGCATTATTGCTCTTATGCTTTGGCTTTGAAGGAGCTGTCGGTATTTTTAGTTGGTTGGTTCTTTTTATCCTTAGCCTGCCCTGGAGTTTTGTCGCAATAGTGCTTTCCTGGGGGGTTTTTACAGGCAGTTCACGCAGTTCAGGGGATAAAATTTTCACGCTGATTTTACTAATTTTTGCTGGGATAAACGCACTGATAATTTACTGGTTAAGCCAAAAAGCGTTCAAGCAGGATTCTGACGAGTCTGCCTAGCTTGGAAGCGGAATAAAATAACGAATCATCGGGCGGACGCTGATTCGGTTGCGGTTGCCGACGAATGCCAATGGCTCTTATGCCGCGCTGCCGCGCGAACTGGCGCTGGATCAAGTCCCCAGCCCGCTGGATGACGCGAAGCGCCTGCTGATCATCAACCGAATTGACGGAGATTTAATCAACGGAATGTCCTCCATTGGCGCTTTGCAAAGCGATCTGTTCAACGATCAAGGTGTACCAGGCCGTTTCATCAGCGCGAATCAGGGGCCGCAAGCCAAAATTTTCGCCAGCAGTTTAATCAGCGGCACGTTACAGTTTGGCTATTGAGTTGACCCGCGCCTTAAAAACGTAGTGACGACTTCAGTCGTTCCGTCATGGAGAAGCGAAGACTTTTCGTTGCGCCAGACAGAACGACTGAAGTCGTCACTAAGTTTTGGCTTTGAACGAAGCCCAAAGCCTTCTACGCCCTATGCCGCAGCCTCAGCACGGCATAAGATGGCAGCCTCTTCCCCCCAAGACTAATCAAACCAGGCGGCAACCTTGGAGAGGCTCATGTATCCATACAAAAAAATAGCTGAAGCGCGTTGGCTATGGTTGACGCTGGCGGCGCTAGTGTTACCGGCGTTCGCGCTCTTCGGCGCTGCGCGGAGCGTCGCTCAATCCGGCGATCAACCTTTGCTGACGACTGGCGTCCCCGTCGAGCGCGAGTTGGCGGGCGGCCAAGCACACACTTACCAATTGACCGTCGGCGCGGGGCAATACTTCAGAGTGATCGTCGAACAGCGCGGCATTGATGTCGTCGTTGCGCTAAGCGCCGCCGACGGCCAGCAACTTTACGAAGTAGATAGCCCGAACGGCACGGCGGGCACCGAAGAAATTCCGTTTGTCACGCCGGAGGCTGGCCGCTACTTGATCAGCGTGCGCAGCCCGGATCAGCAAGCGCCAGCCGGGCGCTACCTCATCCGCGTGGCGGAATTGCGATCGGCCGTGGCAAGCGATGAAAGCCGCAGCAGCGGGGAGCGCGCGCTGGCGGAAGCCGAGCGGCTGCGGCGGCAGAACAAAGCCGAAGCGACCCGGCAGGCAACCGGCCGCTATGAAGCTGCGGCGCGCGCGTTCAAGGCCGCCGGTGAGACGCGCCAGGAGATTGACGCGCTTTATGCTGCCGCCGAAGCGTTTTACGAGTTGGGGGATTTGCCAAGGGTGCAGCAGTTTGCCGAACAGGTTTTGCAAATGGCGCGGCAGACCGGTTACCGCAGCGGCGAGGCAAAAGCCTTGTCCGCCTTGGGTGCTGTTTACACGGCGCAAAGCGAGACGCATAAGGCGCTGGAGTATCAGCAAGCGGCCTTGCTGATTGTGCGGGAGCTGAAGGACGTCGGCGAGGAAGTGAACATCCTGTCCAATCTGGGCGCCATTCATAGCCAATTGGCCGAATACCCAGAGGCGCTGGCGGCTTATCAACAGGCACTCGCGCTCAGCCAGCAGACTGACAAAAGCGGGCTGTCCGCGGCTGTCCGCAGTACGCTGCGCGAGAGCGAAGCGGCGTTGCTGGGCAATCTTTGCGCCTTTCACAGCCGGCTCGGACAAATGCAAGCGGCGCTCGCTGCTTGCCAGCAGGCCCTGCCGATCATGCGCGAATTAAAACTCGTCAGCTTGGAAGGCCGCGCGCTGAGCAATCTGGGCCTGACGCTCAAACGGCTGGGCCAGCCGCAGCAGGCGTTGGAATACAACCTGGCAGCAGCGCGCGTGCTGGGCCAGGCGGGCGCGCGCCGTGATGAAGCGATTGCCTTGAACGATCTAGGTTTGGTCTATGCCGACCTGAGCGATTACGCCAAGGCGATTGTCACGTACGAGCAATCGCTCAAGCTGGCGGAGGAAGTAAAGAACCAGATTGGCGCAGGCAATACGCGCCATAACCTCGGCGTGGCTTATGCGCTGACGGGCGAGCGGGCCAAAGCGCAGGCCGCTTTCGAACAGGCGCTTGAGTTGGCGCGCGCCACTGGCAACCGCGAGGGCGAGGTGAGCGTGTTGATTGCGCGGGGCCGGCTGCAGTTCAAGTCGGGCGCCGCCGCAAAGGCCGTTGATTTCTTTAGCCAGGCGCTGCAATTGGCCCGTGAAATCAAGCTCGCGCCGCAAACCGCCGCCGCGTTGTTTTATCTGGCTGAAAGCAAGCGCGCGCTGGGCGACCTGAGCGAGGCGCTCAACCAAAGCGCAGAATCTTTGCGTTTGACCGAGTCGTTGCGTGCTCAGGTGGGCGATGCGCGGCTGCGTTCGTCCTTCTTCGCATCAGTGCAGGATCGCTATGAAGCCCACCTCGCCGCGCAGATGCAGGCACACGCGCAACGCCCCTCCGAAGGTTACGCTGCCGCCGCGCTGCTGACGAGCGAGCGGGCGCGGGCGCGCGGCCTGCTCGAACTTTTGGCCGAGGCGCAAGCCGACCTGCGGCAAGGTGTGGACGCTGCCTTGCTGGCGCGCGAGCAATTGCTGCAACAGCAACTAAACGCCAAAGCCGCCGCCCAGACGCGCCTGCTGGCCGGCAAGCCCAATGCCGCCGCTGCCGCCACGCTGGCCCAAGAGATCGCCTCCCTGACCGCGCAATCCGAAGAAGTGCGCGGTCAAATCCGCGCCGCCAGCCCGCGCTATGCCGCGCTGACCCAGCCGCAGCCGCTGGGTGCGCCAGAGATTCAAGAGTTGCTCGACGCCGACACTTTGCTGCTCGAATACGCGCTGGGCGAAAAGGCCAGTTATCTTTGGGCCGTCACGCGCACCTCGGTCAGCAGTTACCAATTGCCGCCGCGCGCGGAAATCGAAACCGCCGCGCGCAACGTTTACGCCTTGCTCACCGCGCGCCAGCCGCAACCGAACCAAACTGAAACACAACAACGCGCCCGCATTGCCGCCGCCGAGGCCGTGTTCCCCGCGCAAGCGGCCGCGCTCAGCCGCGTGCTGCTCGGCCCGGTCGTGGCGCAGTTGGGCCAACGGCGCTTGGTGATCGTGGCGGATGGCGCGCTCGCCTATCTGCCCTTCGCGGTCTTGCCCGACCCGACGGCCACAACATCGGTGGGGGCGCAACCGTTGCTGGCCGCGCACGAGATCGTCAATTTGCCCTCGGCCTCGGTGCTCGCCGTCATCCGCCGCGAGCAGGCCACCGCGCCACGGGCGGACAAGGCCGTCGCCGTGTTGGCTGACCCGGTGTTTGAAATGAACGACCCGCGTGTAGCACTGGCGCGCAAAGGTGGCCCCGCGCGCAACGACGCCGCTCCATCGAATGCTGTCGTCGCTGAATTGGGGCGCGCGTTGCGTTCTTTCAACGCTGGCAACGCTGACAACCCGAACGCCGCCTTGTCGCGCCTGCCGTTTTCGCGCGCCGAGGCGGCGGCGATTGCCGCGCTCGCGCCCGCCAACCAGGTCTGGCAAGCGACCGGCTTCCAGGCCAGCCGCACGCGGGTAACTTCGGCAGATTTGAGCCGCTATCGCATCATCCATTTCGCCACGCACGGCCTGCTCAACAGCGCGCAGCCGGAACTGTCCGGCCTGGTCTTGTCGCTGGTGGACGAGGCGGGCCAGCCGCAGGATGGCTTCTTGCGGCTGCACGAGATTTACAACCTGCGCTTGGGGGCGGAACTGGTGGTCTTGAGCGCCTGTCAAACGGCGCTCGGCAAAGAGATTCGCGGCGAAGGGCTGATCGGCTTGACGCGCGGCTTTATGTACGCCGGTGCGCCGCGTGTGGTGGCGAGCCTCTGGCAAGTGGATGACCTGGCAACGGCGGAGTTGATGAAACGCTTTTACACGGGAATGCTCAAAGACGGCTTGCGGCCCGCGGCGGCGTTGCGCGCGGCGCAACTCGAGTTGCTGAAACAGAAGCCGCGCGCCGCGCCTTTCTATTGGGCCGCCTTTGTCTTGCAAGGCGAATGGCGGTAGTCCCGTGTAGCGGCGAATTTATTCGCCCCGGCGCGTAACGAATCAATTCGTTACTACGAGAGGGGCGCGAGCACAACCACAGCCTGAGGCAGGCGCGCAACCTGTCTCAGGCTGATCTTTTTTGCCCGCCCGGCGGGTGAGACAAAGGTCACAGGCATGCTTTTCCACTCTCCGCCAGTACCGGATGAACGGACGCTTTGAGCAAAGCGTCGAGAACAACCGACAACATCCGACTGGAGGAGAATCATGAAGAGAAACGCAAGCAGACTTACTTTCCTGGCGCGCATCACCCTGATGTTCGCGCTCACGCTCGCGCCCGTCGTCCGGGCGCAATCACCCACGCAGCAATCACCTGCGAAACAAGACGTCACCATCGTCATTCAGCAACAGCAAGTGCGTTTCACCACGCCGCAGCCCGTTGACCAGATGCACCTGGAAGTGCGCGATCAGGCGGGCGAAGTGGTTTTTGACAGTGGCGCGGCCAGCGTCCTCGAGATCAACTGGCAATTGCAATACGCGAACGGCACACCGCTCAAGAGCGGTCTTTACGCCTACACGCTCACGCTCAAAGACGCGGGCGCCAAAACGGCGCGCGTGCGGCGCGGCCATTTCATCGTGGATCGCGCGCAAGATCGCGACGGCACGGACAAGCTCTGGGTTACCAGCCCGAACACCAGCGGCATCGGCACGGAACTGACCGTGGCCCGCGACGAAAACGCCGTCGTGGCGGGCACGACGACCGGCGGCGAACGCACGCTGGGACAACGCGGCGAGAGTTCGAATCGCACGGGCGGCGGACGTGAACTGGATACAACCACACAATTGCAAACGGCTGCCGCCAAAACCGCCACAGTAGCATTGACCGCTGGCACGGCGGGAAAGATTGCCAAATTCACTTCGGGTACCGACCTCGGCAATTCGGTGATGACAGAGCTGAATGGCGGCATCGGCATTAACATGACTCCTTTGGCTGGTTACGGATTGGGTGTGACCGGAAATACCTACCTGAAAACCAGTGGTGGCGGGGAGATTGTGTTCGGCACCCCCAACGCCGAAACGGGGATGTCAATCGTCAAAGACTCGAAACGAGCCGACGTCCGCTTTGACGGGGCGGCGCTTAGCTTGCGGGCGCGCGGGGCCGAGTATGGTGGACCGCCAACTCAGGGGATCGTCATCCGCACCACTGGCAACGTCGGCATCGGCACGGAGAATCCACAAAACCTCCTGCAAGTCGGCCCCGGCCGGAGTTCGATCCTGGCTAGCCGCGTCAACGCGGTGGTCGCCAGTAACAGCCCGGATGCCGGTATTGCGATTGCTCAGAACAGTGGCGTCAATGTCCTGGTGCAGGCTTCAGGGGCCGGCGGTTACATCGGCACCACGTCAAATCACCCGCTCGTCTTGCGAACGAACGATCAAGACACGGTAGTAATTGACAGCTTTGCGACGACCATCTACGCGGCTGACCTGCGGCTGGGACATGCGAGCCGTCGCGGTGCACCGGGCCGCGCGCTGGTGGATAACGGCGATGAACTGGTTGTCAATTGGGCCAAGGACTGGGCGCGGACAACCATTGGCAGTGATCTCAACGTGCTGGGCCGGATGACCACACAGGTATTGCAAATCACCGGCGGCGCTGACTTCGCCGAAAACTTCGATGTCAATGTCACTGAAGCGGCGGCGCTTACATTGAAGGTAGAAGCCGGCATGGTGGTGGCGATTGATCCGGCCAACCCTGGCAAGCTGCAACTCAGCACGCAAGCCTATAACCGCCGGGTGGCGGGCATCATCAGCGGCGCGGGTGGCATCAAGCCGGGGATGATGATGAGCCAGGCCGGCACGCTCGCCGACGGCCAACATCCGGTGGCGCTGACGGGGCGCGTTTACTGCTGGGTAGACGCTACGCAGGGCGCGATTGAACCCGGCGATTTGTTGACGACTTCAACTACGCCCGGCCACGCGATGAAGGCCGCCGATGCGGCGCAGGCGCAAGGCGCGATCATCGGCAAGGCGATGACCGGGTTGAAGGCAGGCAAAGGGCTGGTGTTGGTGCTGGTCACACTGCAATAACGCCAACGCCGGTCAAACGCGGTGATGGCGAGACGGCGCGGTCGTCTCGCCCATCACGCGCGGCCAAACACTCAACGAACTCTGAGACAGAAAGGAAATCCGTTATGCGTATACTAGCTTTCATCATCATCACAATAATGTTGGTCGCGTCGCTCAACCCCGCACCGCAAGCACAGCAGAAGGCCAAAAAGAAACAAGAGTGCGGCACCGTGGTGCCGCAGGGCGAGACGGGCCTGCAATTGGTTCGCAAGGCCCGCACAATCGCAGCAGCGGCGGCCCAGGCTGCGCCGCCGACCGATGCGCCCTACCACTTGCCCCTGACGATTCACATCGTGCGGCGTAGCGACGGCACGGGCGGCCTGACGCTCAATCAACTGACCCTGGCAATGCGGGATTTGAATCGCGTGTGGCAACCGGTCGGCATGCAGTTCTTCATTTATGGCGGGATTGATTACATCAACGACGACGCGCAGTTCAATGTGGCGAACGTCAAGGCCGATCAGGATGCGCTGCGGCAAATCAACGTCGTCGCCAACACCCTCAACGTCTATTTCACCAACCTGGTTGACCTGTGCGGCCAGGGCAGCTTCACGACCGATAAGTTCCAGGGCATCCTGATGGACATCGGTTGCGCGGGCGTGACGAGCAATAATTCCAGCTTCGCGCACGAGGTCGGACACTACTTCGATCTGTTTCATACCCACGAAACTTTTCCCGACGCGATGGGCAATCCGACCAAGATCGAGTGTCCGAACGGCAGCAATTGCGCTTCGGCGGGTGATCTGGTGTGTGATACGCCGGCCGATCCCAACCTCGATGAAAAAGTGGATGACAATTGTAGTTACACCGGCGACGATGCACCCCCGGCCGGTTGCGACACGACGGCTTACAACCCCGCGCCGCGCAATCTGATGTCCTATTCGGACAAGCTCTGCCGCGATCAGATCAGTGCCGGGCAAAGCAGCAAGGCCCTGCAAGTGCTGCGTGACACCGCCAACCGGCGCAATCTGACTATCAGCGGAGCGCGTTATGTCGATCCGCTGGCGAGCGTGAACAATGCGGATTGCAGTTACAACTATCCCTGCCACACGGTCGCCAAGGCGATGGCGCTAGCCTTGCACGGGGATTTCATCTTTATCAAACCCGGCACTTATCAGGCGGCGCTGCCGAATGACAAGCGGGTGAGTTTGACGAGTTGGGAGACGGGTGGCGGTTTGGTGACGATCAGGCCATAAATCCGGTTGGTAGCGCACTGCAAGCTTGGTAAGTCGCGTCACTGCGACTGCTCGCAATTCTGAACACAAGCGCCTGAAGCAAGCACAGCCTTGCTTCAGGCGCTTGTGTTATGGGGTGAGACAAAGGTCACAGGCATGCTTTTCAGTTTTCTTTCAGAACAAAGCGAAAGGCAGAACAAAGCGAAAGGACACGAACATCCTTTCAAAGCTGGTCAAAACTGTTTTCGGCAATTAACTGTTTGGAGGAGACATGAAAAAAGAGACGACAATCAATCACGGCAATATCCTATGCGGCGCTTTGTCGCACGCACATCTGATGCTGCTGTTGCTGGCCACCATCTTCACGTTGTCACAAACCGTCACCGCGCAAACGCCGGAAGATTTCGGCTACGGGCGGTTTCAGATCAATGGGAAACCAGCCCTGGGCGCGCGGCCTTTGTTGGTGCTGTTGTCGGAGCACACAGAACAGCCGCCGTTGGCGCACAGCCGGGACTACTACGACAATTTGATCTTCAATTACTTTGCGACGGATGCGAATGGGAACGCCATCAACAATCTGAATGGTTACTACCTGGTGAATTCCAACGGGCGGTTTTCCTGGTCACGAGCCGGGGCCGGGACACTGGGGCCACTCAGCTTCACGGGCGCGGATCTCAGAGACAGCTTCAATCAGCCGCGCCAGGCGCTCGCCATCAAAGCAGCGGCGGACGCGGGCTTTAACTTTGCCGAGTACGATGACAACGGTGACGGGCACATCACCAACGACGAACTATGCGTGCTCGTGATTGAAAATGTGGGCAGCGATGGCGCGGCCAATCGCGGCACTGACCCCGGCTGCGTGCGCCCGGAAGGTTCCTCCGTAGATGTTTGTCTGCGCATTGCGATTACCGGGCACGAAGCCAGCCTGATGAGCATGGCGCACGAGCTTTCGCATTCGTTGGGGACGCTTGATCTTTATGGCGCGGATGGCAATCAAAACTATCGCTACTCGCTGATGGGTTCGACGATCTACCAACGGCCCGATGTGATGGAAACCTTCCAGTTCGATCCCTGGCACAAGCTTCAGTTCGGTTGGGTCGAGCCCAAGATTTATTCGCTTGACGCGCCGGGCGCTGAAACGCTGGGCGCGGCGGAATTGGCCGCAGGCGATGAGCCGGTCATTCTGTACAGTCCGGCGCGCGGCTTCAATGAATACTACTTGCTCGAATACCGCACCAATGACCGGCCGGAGGGCGCGGGTTACGACGCCAATGTCGCCGGCAGCGGCCTGGTCATCTGGCACGTCAAAACCGATGCGAACAAGGTGCCGGTTATCATTCCGAGTCTAACCAAAGCGGACGGGACGGATGTTGCCGTTTTCATCAATGGCGCGCCCAACTTCAAACGCGGCGGCGGCGATCCCTGGCCGAGTGCGGATGGCCTGCTGGCCAGCACGACCGGCGGCCTTACCGGTGTGGTTCCTTACGCCCTGAAGTGGTTGGATGGTTTGGGCGGCAACATGAAGGTCAAAGCTGGCCGCACGCTCGACAATGGCAACCGGCTGCGGATTTCCTGGGACAACTACAACACGTCCGAACCGCTGAAAATCTCGCGCAAGATTCTCTACTACAACGCCACTGATGGGTCTGGCGCCGTCGGCGTGATTGACGCGCAGAACAACCACGTGACACTGGCCTCCTATGATCCGGGTGCGTTCGGGCAATGGACGCACCTCGTGGGTAACGCTGCGGAACTCTTCTATTACAACGCGCGGACGGGCGCTGCCGCGCTGGGGTACGTTGATGCAGTTGGCACCCATCACACGACGCAGAGTTTCCCCGCCGGCTATTTTGGCGCGGGCTGGACGCACATCGTCAGGCATAAGGGCTATCTGTTTTTTTACTACGCGCCGAATGGGGTGGCGGCCATCGGTCAGTTCGGCACGAACGGCTTCCGCCAATTCATGACGTATCAAGCGGGGAGCTTTGGGCTGGGCTGGACGAACATCCTGAGCACGGCGAACGGGCTGTTCTTTTACCGCGCGGCAGATGGCGCAGGCGCGGTGGGCGATTGGGAATACGTCACCTCAGGCGTGCCGGGACAGTTCGCCACGATTACGGGTGTGCGCTTCAAACAGATCAAAGGCTATGCGCCTGGCTCGTTCACGAAAGGCTGGACGCATGTGGTGGAAACCAGCAACGGCGTGCTCTTTTACCGCGCCAGCGATGGTTTGCAAGTGATGACGGATATCACGGCGGCGGGCGCTGTCAACACGCGCAGCAACACGGTGAAAACGCTGCGGCGCGGTTGGACGCACATCGTCTCGGTGAATGACGACATCCTGTTTTACGATGCGGTGAACGGCGATGCGGCGGTGGGCGAGATTTTGAAATACAGCCCCTGGGTGTTGCTAAGTAAAGTCGGCAGCCTAGTCATAAACAAGGAATTCCCGAGTTACTTTTCACCCGGCTGGACGCACCTGACGGGAACGGTTGACCCGACCTTGTTGCACTGATGTGCTGATCGTTAGTGTGGGGGTTTTTAGCAAAGCAGGTTAGTGACACAGGCAATGAGCTAAAGAAAAACTTCGACAGGGTGGACAGGATTTCAGGATTGACAGAATGACTGGCTTGAAAAGGGCCGCGCTGTTTCTTTTTCAGCCCATCCTGTTCATCCTGAAAATCCTGTCGTACTGCCTAGCGTTGAATCTCGACCACCGCGCCCAGCGCCGTTTTCAAATCGCGCAGATCGTAATCCTCTTCCAGCGTGCCCTCGCGATCCAGCACCAGAAAGGTCGCGCGTTCGCCCAACGGAAAAGCGCTGGTATGCCAGGTGCCGCGATGCAATTTGAAGGCGCACGAACCATCCACCAGAAACGCCGCCATGCGCCGTTCGTCGGGCAGCGCCGTGCCCTCTGCGCACGGCGGCGCGGCGGCGATGATGGATTGCGTATTGCCCAGCGGCGAAAAGACCTGTTCGGTGCGCAAGTGGCGGCCCAAAAAATCGAACTCAAACGGATGCGCCTCATTCGTTTGCGCACAGACGCTGGCGCGCCCGCCGTCCAGATCAAGTTCGAGGTGCCCGCGCTCGCTGATCAATTCGCCGTAGGGCGCAAAGGCTTCGCGTGTCAGCGGCTGGACGGTCAGCACGATCGTGCGAATTAGTTGGTCGCCCGCGCTTGGCTACGCGGACGCAACGGATTTCCACGGATTTTTCTTTTGGTTGCTCCGCGCTGATCCGCTGCATCCGCGCCATCCGCGTAGCTATGTCTTCTCCCTGTCAAAAGTGTCCAGACATCAGCGGCTGCACATGGTTTTCCGAACGTGCTCATGCTGGTACGTTCTGCCGCGCCCGCAACGCCGCCACCACCAACCGAATCTCTGTGTACCCGATGCTCTCTGGCAACACGTCTTTCAACGGGCGCAGCTTGTCCAAACCGTGCTCGCTGGCCGCGCTCTCGATCAACACGCGATCCACCGCGTTGACGAAATCCTCAACCTTCACTTCGCGCCCCTGTTCGATCAAATCGGCCAGATGCTGTTCGATGGTGATGGGCTTCAGATTGCGTTGCGCCGCGATCTCGGCAACGTTGAAGCCGCGTTTGTATAGCTCGTAAGTTTGTTCGTGCGTTTCGCTGCGCACTTTGCCATCGCCCAAGTCGAAATCTTCGCTGGTGTCGGCCTCGACGCCTTCCAGATCGAGTTCGACACGCGCGCGGTCGTGCATGACCTCTTTGCCCGACGGCAACAGGCTGACGGTCGGGTACGCGCCGCCGCTTTGTTTAACGCAGCCCGCCACGATCAGCGCGTTGATGAAGCGCGTCAGTTCGTCCTGCGCGTACTCGCTCAGCATGCCGTAGGTCGAAAGCTGTTCGAGTTGATGACTGAGAATGCTCTTGGCTTTTGACCCGCGCAGCACGCCCGCCACCGTGCCCTTGCCGTATTTGCCATCCAGCCGCGCGATGCAACTCAGAATCTTGCGCACCGCCAGGTGCTCGCTCTCGCTCAACGCGCGCGGAGCAGACGGTTCGATCACAACCGCCACCTCGCCCGGCCCGCGTTTCACCTTCAATTCGCCCGCTTCGGCTTTCGGTGCGGCAACGCCCGGCTGGCAATTGGAGCAGCGGCAGCCCGCCACCTCTTTCCTATCGCCGAAGTATTTCAAGATGTATTTGCGCAGGCATTCTTCGTGATAAGCGTATTCGATCATCTCGCGCAGCTTGCGCCGATCCAGCTCTTCGCGGCGTTTCAACTCGCCCCAATCCACGCCCAGTTCGTGCACGGCCGCGCGATCCGTCAGCCGCGCGCCGCGCCATTGCGATTCATCCATACCGCTCACGCGTTCCAGATGCCCGGCCTTTTCCAACGCGATCAGCGCCGAATTGACGGCAATCTCGTTCTTGACGCCCGTGCGTCCACTCAACTCTTTGACCGACAGCCGCACCGTTTCCAACCCCGTCGCCAAGAGGCAACTATAAACGGTTTCAATGATGTCGCGCCCCGGATGGCTGCCTTCCAAAAAGAAATCGTGCACGCGTTTGTCCACGTAGTTGAACAGCAGCGTGCACACCGACGGCAAGCCATCGCGGCCCGCGCGCCCGACTTCCTGATAGTAAGCCTCAATCGAACCCGGCAGGTTGTAATGCGTGACGAAGCGCAGATCGCTCTTATCAATCCCCATCCCAAAGGCGTTGGTCGCCACGATGGCCTGCAGTTCATCGCCCATGAAGCGTTCCTGAATGCGCGCCCGCGTTTGATCGCCCAGGCCCGCGTGATAGGCCATCGCCTTCAAGCCGCGCGCCTGCAATTGACCGGCGACCTCTTCGACGTTTTTGCGCGTCGCGGCGTAAATGATGCCCGGCCCGGTCGCGTGCTCTACGATCTGCGTCGCGCGGTTCAGCCGTTCGTTGTCGTTCTTGCAGCCGACTACGCGCAGCGTCAGGTTGTGCCGGTCGAAACCCGCGACAAAGCTGGCCGGGGCTTTCAATTCAAGCTGTTTACCGATGTCTTCGCGCACCGCCGGCGTCGCGGTCGCCGTCAGGGCGATGACCTGTGGCCTCTGACCTGATTGGCCCATTTTCTCGATGGCCTCTTTCAGCCGCCGGTAATCTGGCCTGAAATCATGCCCCCATTGCGAGATGCAATGCGCCTCGTCCACCGCAAACAGCGACACCTCGACATCGCGGAGGGCCTCGACAAAACGTTCGTTGCGGAAGCGTTCGGGCGCGATGTAAACCAGCCGATACTTGCCCTGCTGCATCGCCCGCACGCGCGCGCGCTGCTCTTCGACCGAAACAGAACTGTTGATGAAGGTCGCCGCGATGTCGCGCGCAGTCAGCGCGTCCACCTGATCTTTCATCAACGCAATCAGCGGCGAAATGACGATGGTGGTGCCGGGCAATAGCAAGGCGGGCAATTGATAGCAGAGCGATTTGCCGCCGCCCGTCGGCATCACCACGATGATGTCGGAACCGGCGAACAGGGCGCTGATGACTTCAGCCTGGCCTTCGCGGAAGCGGCTGAAGTTGAAGTAGCGTTCGAGCGCGTTGTGTGCATCTGTGAGTGTCGGCATGACGGCGCGCAGTTTAGCACGACTGCGCCGCCGCCTGCGTTGCGCGCCGGGCCGTCATAAGAAAAGATAGGCCGCGCTCGTTTCTTGGCGCTTCACGTTATGGCTTTGCCAAACCACGGGGCACACGGGGAAATCAACCGGCCTGTGTTGGCTTTCCCCGTGCCCCCCGTGCTCCCCGTGGTTGATTCCGCGCGCCCACAAATATGCAACGACAATCCCAACGGCAACCCGTCATCACCGCCGCCGAAATCGGCGAGTTCGTCTATTGCGCCAAAGCCTGGCAACTCAAACGCGATGGCGCAGAGGCCGATAGCCCCGCCCTGGCCGCCGGCACAGCCTTCGCCGCCAAACACGGCGCGGGCGTGGCGCAAGCCGCACGGTTGCAGCGCGCGGCCCGCGTACTCTTCGCGCTGGCCCTGCTGGCCGGCCTGCTGTTGCTTTGGTTCGTGATCGGAGGGAAGAAATGAACTCGCCAGTCTTGCTTGCTGTGCTGCTCGTGCTGCTGGCGCTGGCGGCGTTGTTGCGCGCGTGGGCCAATCAATTGCGGCGACAGAGCGGCTTGCCCAAAGGCCGCGTCGTTTATGAAGACGTTTCCGGGCTGGCGCGGCGGCCGCTCTATTCCGCCCGGCTGGGCCTGGCGGGCAAGCCGGATTATTTGCTGCAAGACCCGCAACGCAACCTGATTCCGGTCGAAGTCAAAGCGGGCGCCGCGCCGCGCAACGGCGAGCCCTACGACTCGCACCGGCTGCAACTGGCCGCCTATTTCTACCTGCTCGAAGACGTGCTGCAAAGCCCCGCGCCTTACGGGTTGATCCGCTACCGCGACCGCACGCTGCGGGTCGCCAACTCGGCGGCCTTGCGCGCGCAGTTGCTGGACGTGCTCGCCCAAATGCGCGCGCTGCTCCGGCGCGGCGCGGCGCACCGCAGCCACGCGCAGCCGCAACGTTGCGCGCGCTGTTCGTTGGCCCACGTTTGCGATGAACGGCTGGATTGATTCAATACCAGCCGGGCGGCGACCGGTTCTGGCGGCCAAAGGGGTAAGGCGGCCTAAGAAAAGATATGGTACGATCTTTTCTTAGCCGACCTCACTAAGAAAAGATTTTTCGTAAGGATGCGCCGCTAATGCCACAGAGAGAGACCGGGAAAATAGTACGAGTCACGACTGCCGGAGAGCCGTTTGAGGCGTTCGTCCCATATCCGCTGCCGCCCAACCCGCCGCTCGCGCTGACACCGGAGCATTTCGATTTACTGGAACAGGCCAATCGCGCGCTGGGCCGCCTCGATGGACTTTCGCGCTTGTTGCCGGATACATCGCTGTTTATCTATCTGTTCGTGCGCAAAGAGGCGCTGCTCTCTTCGCAAATCGAAGGCACGCAATCTTCGCTGACGGATTTGCTGCTTTACGAACAAGACGAAGTTCCGGGCGTACCGCTCGATGATGTAGAAGAAGTTTCCAGTTACGTCGCCGCCTTGCAACACGGTCTGAAACGCTTGCGCGAAGGCTTCCCACTCTCGCTGCGGCTGTTGTGCGAAATCCACGGCGTATTGCTGGCAACCGGACGCGGCAGCACCAAGTTGCTGGGCGAGTTTCGCCGCTCGCAAAATTGGATTGGCGGCGCGCGTCCCGGTCAAGCGCGCTTCGTCCCGCCGCCGCCCGATCAATTGCTGGATTGTCTCAGCGCACTGGAAAAATTCCTGCACGACGATCCTGTGCGCACGCCTACGTTGATCAAGGCCGCGCTCGCGCACGTGCAGTTTGAAACCATCCATCCTTTTCTCGATGGCAACGGACGTTTGGGCCGCTTGTTGATTACACTGTTGCTCTGTGCCGAGGGCGCGATGACCGACCCGACGCTCTATCTCAGCCTCTATTTCAAACAGCACCGCGACGAGTATTACGACCACCTGCAACGCGTGCGTGTCGCAGGCGCGTGGGAAGCCTGGCTGACTTATTTCCTGACCGGCGTGCTGGAAACGGCCAATTCCGCCGTAGCTTCAGCGACCGCCATGTTTGAACTCTTCGCCGCCGACCGTAAGCGTATCGAAGCCATCGGACGCGCCGCCAGTTCCGTGTTGCGCGTGCATCAGCACCTGCAAAAGAAACCGATCACGTCCGTCGCGCGTGCGGCTGCCGCGTTGGAATTAACGACACCGACCGTCAGGATGGCCTTTGACCAACTGGCCAACCTGCAAATCATCCGCGAGATCACGGGCAAACGCCGTGACCGGCTGTATGTGTATGAACGCTATTTGCAGTTGCTACAGGCAGGCGCTGAGCCGTTGTGATTCGAAGCAAGCAGCGGTTGCGCCGCAAGCTCAGACGTCGCACTCATCCAGCGTCGCGCGGGCTTCTGCGAGGTGGGGCGAGCCAAGCCGGATAGAGCGGCGGCGGCCTGCCATTGCGCAAAACAATGCCCAACGATTACGATTCCACCGAACTTGAGCCACTGATACGGAGGAGTTGCAATGATGACAGCACAGATTGAAGTGCGGGAAGAAACCGCGCTGAAGTTGCACGCAAGGGCGGCGGCCTTGCAGCTTTCGCTCGACGAATATCTTTCCAACATCGCCGACCTCGCGGCACTGCCGCGCACAAACGGCCAAGAGCAGGCCGCGGGCTTGACCCCATTTGAACTGGTCGAAGACCTCATCGGGTCAGTGGATAGCAGTCTGCCGGATGACCCGGCCTCACCGCCGCAACGCCCGCCGATGTATTACTTCGTCGCTGAAAAACTGAGAAAGCAGGGGTTGAAAGTTCCGTGACTCTACCTACGCCGCTCACTACGCCACTGATTGATACCGGCCCGCTGGTCGCCCTGATAGACAAAGGCGACCGGGAAAACCATCGAAAATGCACCGCCGTCTTTCGTTCGTTCAAGACGCCCCCGCTCACGACTTGGCCGTGCCTAACCGAAGCGCTGTATTTTCTTGGCGGCATTCGTGGGTGGCCGAGCCAAGCCGCCCTGTGGCGCTTCGTCGAGCGCGGCGGGCTATCTTTGCATAATCCCCAGGCTGACGAATGGCGGCGCGTCCGCGCGTTGATGGAGCAATACCACGACACCCCGATGGATTTCGCCGATGCTTCGCTGGTCGCGCTGGCCGAAGCGACCGGATTGAAGCGCATCCTCACACTGGACGATGATTTCTATGTCTACCGTATCAATGGAAAAGAGACCTTCGAACTCATCCCGCTTGCTTCAGTCTGAATCCTTCCGAGCCTCGCACTCGTCCAGCGTCGCGCGGGCGTATTCAAGTCTGGGCGAGCCAAGCCGGGTGAAAATCTCCACCGCGTGTTGAGCGTAAGGCCGCGCCTCGATGGATTTCCCCTGCCGCACCAGCGCTTGGGCAAGGCGGCGGCAGTCATCAGCGATCAATTCCTGCCGGCCTACCTTTTCGGACAAGGACAACGCCTCGCGGGCCAGAGGTTCGGCACTCCGCCAATCTTCTCGGTCTAGCGCCATTTCGGCCAGATTGCCTGTTATGCCAGCTATCATTTCGGTATGACCTACCAAGCGAGCTATGCGCAACGCTTCACGATAATCCCGCTCCGCTGCCACAAAATCTCTGGAGTATCGTTCGGCCTCTGCGAGGTCATTCAGGCAAATTGCCACGTCCACACTCTCAGTAGACAAGCTGTACAACAACGCGAGCGCCTCGCGGGAGGCGGCGATGGCGGCAGGGTAATCATCCTTCAGCCGATACCCAAGGCCGCGCAAGCGGATGGCAAGGGCGCGCTCACGGGCACCAGACTTGGCCGTCTGCCAGTGCGCAGCCGCGCGCCCGGCACAGGACAACACCGCGTCGCTTTGTTGGCGTAAGCGATGAACCCAACCAGCTTGATAGGCCCGCCAGCCTGCGGTGTGGTAATCACCCACCGCTACGGCCTTGTCCTCCGCCTGCTGGCTGAGCGAGAGTCCTTCATCCCAACGCCCCATGAATTCGAGGAATTTATGGAGTGCGCCACCCACGGTCCGGAGCCGCTCATTCGGCCCAGCGACGAAGAGCGCTAAGGCGGGAGCCACAGTAGGCCAAGCGGCATCCAGCGCCGGAAAGCGTTCGTACTCGTTGTAACCGTTTTCCACAATCAAGGCGTAGGCGCGCTGTTCCAGCCGATTGCCAGTTTCCGCTACGGCTGCGGGTCGCGCGCGCCGCAGGAAGTCAGCCACCATCGGCACCAGCACAAAGTTCGTTTCTTCCTGATCGGGAATCACCAGCGAGCGATTGGCGAGCGTGCGCAACGCAATCTCGGCGGCGACTTGTTCCAGTTCCGCCAACTCGGCCAGATGTTCCACCTGGGCGGGCAGGCTGAAATAGCTGAGCGCGCACAGGGCTTTGGTTTCGTCTTCGGTGAAATCGCGCGCCAGGTCGCCGAAGGTGAATTCGAGCGGGTCATTGTCGGGCGGGCAACTGCGCAAAAAGGCCAGCGCATCGGCCAGCGTGCGGCAGCTTCCGCGTCCGAGTTGACCGGCGACCCAACGCAACAGCAAGGGCTTGCCGCCGGTTTGTTGGTGCAACGCGCGGCGTTCGGCTTCGCTGGTTTTCGCCAGCAACTTATTGTGGCGCGCCAGATCGTTCAGCGTGGCGAGCGCGGCGGCTTCGTCGAGTTGTTCGAGAATCAGCAACTCAGAGCCTGAACCGATGCGGCGGCGGCTGGTCAGAATCGCCTTGCAACCTTGCGGCAGGCGTTTGACGAAGGTGAAAAGCCGGTCGCGGTCGTCTTTGGTCAGCGATTCGAGATTGTCGAGAATCAGCAACGCCCGCACCTCGCGCAGCGCGTCGTGCAACAGCCGGATGCGCTGGTCTTCGGGCGACTTGTTGATGTCGGGCTTTCCCAATTCCCGGGCGAGTTCGTTGAGCACCTCTAAAAAGCCCGGCAGGATGAAGCCGCTCAACTTGCGTTCGCCGTCGTCTTCCAGCTCGCGGTCTTTCACCGACAGAAAGATGATGCGTTGAAACTGCGCGAGCGTGCATTCATACGCCGCGCGCACCGCCAGCGAAGTCTTCCCCATGCCGCCCGGGCCATCAAACAATAAGCCCCAGGTGCGCGCCTCTGGGTCTAATGCTTAGGC